>CBHYLO010000412.1:0-4788 GCA_966128675.1 uncultured bacterium
CGCCGAAAGCTACCGCGGCGTGATGCCCTTCCTCATCAGCGACACGCTGCGCACGCTGGTGCTGCTGATCTTCCCGCCCATCAGCCTGTGGTTGGTGAAGTACGTCGGCTAGGGCCGTTGCGCCGCACCCTGCGCTCCTACTGCTTCTACAGGATGCCCCGGGGGCACCGCGAGGCGAATGGCACGACGCCCACCCCGCCGCCGCCGGGTCATCCTCTTATCCTGTCGACCGCACCTTCCTGTTCGGCCCCGTCACGCCGCGTCGTGGCGCAGGTGCGGGAGCGCGCGCCGCAGCCGCGCGCAGCCGCGCTGCACGCGCATCTTCATCGCCGAGTGGCCGAGGCCCGTGGCGGCGGTCATCTCGTGGTAGTCGAGGCCCGCGAGCAGGCGCATCGCCACCGCGTCGCGGTAGACCGACGGCAGCGTCGCGATCGCGCGCGCGACGTCCAGCCGCAGCTCCACGCGGTGCGCCTCGCGGTCGGCGCCGACCTCGTGGTCGTCCGGCTCCATGCGCCGCACCCAGCGCTCGCGGCGCGTGCGGCGCTCGTGCACCGAGTAGCAGCGCCGCAGGAGGATGCGCCGCAGCCACGGCGCGAACTGCTCGCGGTGCACGCACTGGTGCAGCGCGCGGTGCGCGCGCGCGAGGCTCACCTGCACCACGTCCTCGGCCTCGTCGCGGCAGTCCAGCAACCGCGTCGCGATGCGCACGCACCACGGCCGGTGGCGCGCCACCAGCGCGTCGAACGCGTCCGCGTCGCCGTCCACCGCGCGCGTCACGAGCGCCGCGTCGCGCTGCCGCTCCTCGGCCTCGCGCAGCGCACGCAGCGACGCGCCGTCGGTGATGGGGCGCGGTGCGGCGGGCGTGTGATGCGTCGGGAACATCGCGCGCGTGGCGAGGGTGGGACGGGTGCGGCGGACGGAGCGCACGCTATGCGCCCATCGTTCGACCCGCGTGGGTCAGCTGTCCCACGACGCGCGCGCCGCGACGCGGTGGATCGCGCGCCGCGCCTCCTCCGCGAACGTCCATCCCTGCTCCGTACGGTCGGTGTCGTGCGCCGCGACCCATGCGAGGAACGGCAGGTCCGCCGCGTCCCCCTCGTGGGCGAGCGCCTGCAGCAGCCGGCGGCGGCCCGCGGCGTCGCGCGGCAGGCCGCGCGGGCGCGCGTGCGGGTCGGCGCGGTAGCACGCGCGCATCGCCGCGACGCCGTCCTCGTGCCCCAGCTGCGCCAGGCGCCGCGCGGCCTCCCAGTCGAACAGGTGCGCGTGCAGCGCCGGCTCGCCCGCCGCGTCGCCGAGGCGCGTCAGCGCGTCCGCGGCGGCGACGACGACGGCGACCTCCGGATCGTCGAGCAGCGCCCGCAGCGCGCGCGGCGCCTCGCCCGCGTCCGCGTCGCCCAGCCGGCCGAGCGCGCGCGCGGTGGCGACCAGCAGCTCGGCGTCGCGCTCGGTGCGGCGCGACGGGCGCGTGCGCGCGCCGTCGAGCAGCGCGAGCAGCACGGGCGCCGCCTCGCGCACGCCCAGCAGGCCGAGCGCGGTCACGACCTCGGGATCGCGCCGGCGCCCGAGCAGCCCGAGCAGCGGCGCCGCGGCCTCGCGCGCCCGCAGGCGGCCGAGCACCAGCGCCGCGGACGCGGCCACGCGGTGGCGCGGGCGCGACACGACGTCGAGCAGCGGATCGACGACGGCGCGGTCGCCGATGGTCGCGAGCGCGTGCACCGCGGGCTCGGGCGCCAGCGGCCCGGCCCCCCGCACCGCGTCGAGGATCAGCGGCAGCGCCCACGCGTCGCCGGGCATGAGGTGGTCGTGCAGCGCCGCCGACGCCAGCCACGCGAGGTGCGGGAAGGGCGCCAGGAGCCGCGCCAGCCGCGCGACGTCGGCGGCGAAGCGGCCGGCGTCGGGCAGCGCGACGACGCCGTGGTAGACGAGGAGCAGCGCGTGGTCCGGCCAGCCGGGGCGCGGCGTGCCGCGCTCCGCCAGCTCGTCGGCCGCCCAGCCGTACATCGAGTGCGGCGCGGGGCCGAAGGCGTCGTCGGCGGCGCGCAGCGCGTGCACCAGCGGCGCGACGTCGGTCACGCCGGTCGCGAGGGTGAGGAACGGGGTGTCGGGCATGGGCGCACGGTCGGCCGCGGCGCGGGCGCGGACCATGGGTCAGCTGTCCCGTCGCCCCGCCCCATGGGTCACCTGCACTAGGCCCGGCCCGCCGTTATCCTGTAGGATCCGGGGACCCGACCTTCCCCATGCCGCAGGCCGTCCGCGATGATGCGCGACCGGTGGCCCCCGCCGGACCCGCCGCGCCCGTGACCGCTCCCGCCCCTGCGCGCGCCCGCATCCTCGTCGTCGAGGACCACGACGACCTGGCCGAGGCGCTGGACATCAACCTCACGCACGCGGGCCACGACGTGGAGCGCGTGCGCGACGGGCGCGAGGCCCTGCTCGCGGTGCGCGCGCGCACGCCCGACCTGATCCTGCTCGACCTGAACCTCCCGCGCATGGACGGGTTCAGCGTGCTCGATCGGCTGCGCGGCGAGGGGATGTGGATGCCGGTGCTGATCCTCAGCGCGCGCGGCGCCTCCGCCGACAAGGTCGAGGGCTTCCGCCTGGGCGCCGACGACTACGTGACGAAGCCCTTCTCGGTGGGCGAGCTGCTGGGCCGCGTGTGCGCGCTGCTGCGCCGCGCCGCCGCCACGCGCGCCGCGGAGGCCGCGCTCGCCCAGACGCCGCCCGAGGGCACGCCCGTCCCCGCGGCGCCGGCGGACGTCATCGGCTACAGCGACGAGGAGCTGGTGGCGCGCTTCGGGCTGACGATGCGGCAGGCGGCCGTGGCGCGGCTGCTGGCGCGCGGCCTCACGAACCCCGAGATCGCCGGCGCGCTGTCGATCAGCCGCTTCACCGCGCGCAACCACGCCGAGCAGGTGCTGGCGAAGATCGGCGTGGTGAGCCGCGGCCGCGTGGCGGCGGCGCTGCGCGCCGCGTACGACGCCGACCAGCACTCGGCGGCGTGAGCCCGCCCGTCCGCCGCGGCCCGCTGGCGCGCACGCGGCGGCGCGTGGCGCTGGTGCTCGCGTCGCGGCGGCGCGACCTGCTGTTCGTCGCGGCGATCGCCACCACCGTGCTGCTGGTGGGCGTCGCGATGCTCTCCATCCGCAACCGCTGGCAGGACGAGCGGGCGGCGATGCAGCGCGCGCTCGTCGAGGAGATGAGCGACGTCGGCGGGATGATGATGGAGGGGTTCCACGCGCAGCGGCAGGTGCTGGAGCTGACGCTGATGGCGCCGGTGCACGGCCTGGTGAGCGCGCCCGGCGACCCGCCCCTCGGCCTCGACCGGTTCGCGCGCTACACGGCGGAGCACCTCGCGGGGATGGAGATGCAGGGCGACCCGCGGCACGGCGTCTTCCGCATCCCGCTCGACGAGCCGTGGCCAACCGCGGCGTCGCTGCAGGCGACGGGCGCGCTGCGCGACCCGGCGCTGGCGGCGGCGGTCCTCGCGCAGCTGGCGACGCGGCGCGACAGCCTGCGCGCGCCGATCGCGATGGTCGCGCACAAGCGGCTGGCCTTCCGCGGCGAGCCGGTGGGCCTGCTGTTCGCGCGCGAGCGCACGACCGACGGCCGGGTGCGCGCGGTGCTCGGCGTGACGTACTCGCCGGCCTTCTGGTACGCGCACATCGGCCGGACGCTGTACGAGAAGGCGGCGCTGCTGCCGCCGTCGTTCTACGGCGTGGACTGGACGTCGGTGGAGTGGACGACGCGCGACCGCGAGGGGCGGCCGCGGCGCGACACGTTCGGGCGGACCGACAAGCGCCACAACCGGATCCTCAACATCCGCGTCACGCAGCGGAACGGCACCGTGGTCTTCCGCACGCCCGGCGCGACGGGCGATCCGACGCACGAGCGCTACCACTCGTTCGCGGTCCCGTTCGACGGGCCGCAGGTGGACGTGTGGATGGCGCGCGCGCACGGCGACCGGCTGGTCACCGCCGCGGTGCCGATCGGCGCCGAGCAGTGGCTGATCGCGGGCATCGCGGTGCTGGGGGCGATGTTCGTCGCCGCCACCATCCTCGAGCTGCGGCGGCAGCACGCGCTGGCCGAGGAGCGGCGCAACTTCGTCGCCGCCGTCTCGCACGAGCTGCGCACGCCGCTGGCGCACATGGTCCTGCTGAGCGAGACGATGCTCGGCCCCGCGGCGCAGACGACGGAGCAGCGGCGCCGCTGGCTGCACGTGATCCACCGCGAGAGCATGCGGCTCGCGCGCCTGGTGGACAACGTGCTGCTGCACGCGCGCGGCGAGCACCACGAGCTGCCGCTGGAGCGCCGCTGGGTGGACGCGTGCGACGTGGTGGACGAGGTGGTGGGGCACATGGGCGCGGCCGCCGCGGCGCGCGGCGCGCAGCTGTGCGGCGTGACGCCCGCGCGCTGCTCGGTCTACGTCGACCCGGACGCGCTGCGGCAGATCCTCCTCAACCTGCTGGACAACGCGATCAAGTACGGGCCCGACGGGCAGACGGTGACCGTGACGCTGAACGCGCCGACGGTCGCCGACCCGGTGCTGCGGCTGACGGTCGACGACCAGGGGCGCGGCGTCCCGGCGCGCGACCGGCGGCGGGTCTGGACGCCGTTCGTGCGGCTGGAGGACCGGGCCGGCTCCACCGGCGGGAGCGGGCTGGGACTGAGCGTGGTGCGCGACCTGGCACGCCGGCACGGCGGGCGGGTAGAGATCCTCGACGCGCCCGGCGGCGGGGCGCGGCTGCTCCTGGCCCTTCCGCAGGACGACGTCGCCGACGATGCTCCGTT
>CBHYLO010000413.1:0-4770 GCA_966128675.1 uncultured bacterium
CCGAGATGTGGAACTACCCGCGCGTCTCGCTGCCGTACCGCCAGGGCGGGCGCCTGTGGTTCACGAAGAACACCGGGCTGCAGCGCCAGTCGCCGTACTACACGGCCACCGGCGCCGCGAAGGGCGCGGCCGAGCGCGCGACGCTGATCCTCGACCCGAACGAGATCTCGAAGGACGGCTCGACGTCGCTGTCGATGTTCTCGCCGGATCCGACGGGCACCCACGTCGCGTACGGGCTCTCCGCCGGCGGCGCCGACTGGCGCACCGTGAAGATCAAGCGCGTGGCCGACGGGAAGGACCTCGACGACACGGTCGACTGGCTGCGCTATTCGGGCGTCAGCTGGACCGAGGACGGCAAGGGCTTCTACTACACGCGCTATCCCGAGCCGCCGAAGGCCGCGGGCAAGACGCTCTCCAACGCGTCGCGCGACCCGAAGGTCTACTACCACGCGCTCGGCACGCCGCAGGCGCGCGACGTCGAGATCTTCAGCTACGCGAAGGAGCCGACGTGGGGCGTGGGCGCCGGCGTGAGCGAGGACGGGCGGTGGCTGTTCGCGTACGTGAACCGCGGCACCGACCCGGAGAACCACCTCTACGTCGCGGACCTCAAGCACCCGAAGGCGCCCGACGTGAAGGCGGCGCTGACGCCGATCGACACGACGCTGGAGGCGTCGTTCACGCCCATCGGCGTCGTCGGCACGACGGCGTACGTGCACACGAACCTCGACGCGCCGAAGTACCGGCTGGTCGCGATCGACCTCACGCAGCCGGCGCGCGCGAGCTGGAAGACGATCATCCCCGAGACCGAGCACACGCTGGAGGGCGTGTCGCTCGTGGGCGGGAAGCTGTTCGCGCAGTACCTCGCCGACGTGAAGAGCCAGGTCACCATCCACGACCTGACAGGGAAGAAGACGGGCGACCTGCCGCTGCCGGGCATCGGCACGCTGGCGGGGCTGTCGGGGCGCGAGGACGAGCCGGAGCTGTTCTTCGGCTTCACGTCGTACCTGGTGCCGGGAAGCGTCTACCGCTACGACGTGAACAGCGGCGCGGTGGAGCAGTTCTTCAAGCCGAACGTGCCGTTCGACGCGTCGCGCTACGAGACGAAGCAGGTCTTCTTCCCGAGCAGGGACGGGACGCGGATCCCGATGTTCGTCACGCACCGCAAGGGGATGGCGCTCGACGGCACCAACCCGACGATGCTGTACGCGTACGGCGGCTTCAACGTGAACCAGGTGCCGGCGTTCTCGGCGTCGGTGGCGACGTGGCTGGAGCTGGGCGGCGTGTACGCGGTGCCGAACCTGCGCGGCGGCGGCGAGTACGGCGAGGCGTGGCACCAGGCCGGGAAGCTGGAGAAGAAGCAGAACGTCTTCGACGACTTCATCGGCGCGGCGGAGTACCTGATCAAGGAGAAGTACACGTCGCCGCAGAAGCTGGCGATCCGCGGCGGCTCGAACGGCGGGCTGCTGGTGGGCGCGGTGATGACGCAGCGCCCGGAGCTGTTCGGCGTCGCGCTGCCGGCGGTGGGCGTGATGGACATGCTGCGCTACCACAAGTTCAGCGCGGGCGTGTTCTGGGTGCCGGAGTACGGCTCGGCCGACGACCCGCAGCAGTTCGCGACGCTGAAGCAGTACTCGCCGCTGCACAACCTGAAGCCGGGCGCGTGCTATCCGGCGACGCTGACGACGACGGCGGACCACGACGACCGCGTGGTGCCGAGCCACTCGTTCAAGTGGGCGAGCGCGCTGCAGGCGGCGCAGGGGTGCGACAACCCGGTGCTGATCCGCATCGAGGCGCAGGGCTCGCACGGCTACCGGCCGCTGGACAGGGCGATCGCCGAGCAGGCGGACATCTGGGCGTTCGCGGCGAAGAACCTGGGGCTGGACGTGAAGTTCGAGCGGAAGAACGCGATGGAGTGAGCGTCGAGCGTTCAGCGTCGAGGGGCTCGGTCTTCGGACGGGGCCCCTCGCGCCATGCAGGGGTCGGCGAACGAGGAGTTCGGATGCTCCGGATCGCGACGGATCGTTCGGATCGTTCCTCGGAGCGCATGGCGCGTCGCCGCCACGCGGCACGATCCGGAGCATCGCGGTCGCAATCCGGAGCATCCGCATCCCCAGTTCGCCGACCAGTGCCTGGCGCACCGCAGCGCTACACAGAAGGCTCACACGCGTCGATACTGATGTTCATGTCGACGCCCTCCCGCTTCCCTCTCGTTCCCGCGCTGCTCCTGCTGGCGGCGCCCACGCTCGTCGCGGCGCAGGCGACGCGCGATCCCGCGCTCCCCTACGGCTCGTGGGGCGAGGCCCAGCGCGAGGCGGCCGACGCGATCGCGGGCCGCACGCTCGCGCGCCCCGCCAACGGCCGCTATCGCGTGGGCGACGCGGTCATCGTCGACGACGGGAGCGGGAAGGTCTACCGCGCCCACGTCATCGCGGCCGAGGACACGCGCTACCGCGTGCGCTACGACGGCTTCGGCCCCGAGAACGTGCGCTTCCACGACGCCGCACGCGTGCTCGGCTACCAGCCGGGCGTCGCCGCCGCCGCCGCTCCGTCGTCCGCACCACCGTCGTCCGCACCACCGTCGTCCGCACCACCGTCGTCCGCGGTTCCGTCGTCCGCCGCATCGTCGATCGCCGCACCGAGCACGTGGGGCTGCACCGAGAGCTTCTGGCGCGTCACGAAGGCCACGTACGACTTCGAGCTGCGCGGCTCCTTCACGCTCGCCGCGAACGGCACGTACGAGTATCCCGGCCAGCGCTCGCGCGGCCGCTGGCGCTGGGACGCCGCGACGTCGGCGGTGCGCTTCACCGGCGGCTACTTCGACGGCGCGCGCGCGGTGCGCATCGAGGACTCGAACAGGATCCGACTGGAGCTCCCCACGAACGACCCGCAGCGGCCGCGGAAGTGGAGCTGCGGGCCGGTCTGATGCGCCAGGCCGTCGCCGCGGCGATCCTGCTGGCCGCCGCCTGCCGCCCGCATCCGACGACGACGCTGACGCTCGCCGCGTCGCCGCGCGATCCCGTCGCCGGCGACACGGTGCGCCTCACGCTCACCGTCGCCAACCCGCGCACCGACACGCTGCGGCTGGCGTTCGAGCCCGGGTGCGCCGCGCGCTTCGCCGTGCGCCGCGCGGCCGACCGCACGCGCGTGCACCCCGTGCCCGATCCCTGCGCCGCGCGCCCCACGGGCGACTCGACGCGCGTCGTCATCGCGCCGCGCGGCACGTGGCGCGCCCAGCAGGCGTGGGTGCCCGCGGCGGCCGACACGGGCGCGCTGGTGGTGGGCGCGTCGCTCGGGCAGCGCCTCGAATCGCGCGGCGGCCGCAGCGACGGCGGCGCGCTGCGGCTGGGCGAGGCCGCGCCCGAGGTGCCACTGCGGGTGCGGCCGCGGCCCTGAGCGCCCGCCGGGGCTGCGCAACGGGGCGCGACGACGCATGTTCGAGGGTCCGCGCCCCGCAGCCCGCAGTCCCGCCCATGTCCGTCCTCCTCACCGAACGCGACGCGCGCCTCCTCGGCGCCGCCAGCGAGGCGCTGCTGTCGCCGCTCCTCACGGGCAGCGCCGACCCCGCGCCCTGGTGGGCGCGCGTCGAGCCGGTGATCCGCGAGCTGTTCCCCGGCACCAACGCGCTGCTCGCGCGGCCGGCGGAGGGCGGGCTCAAGATCGTCTCCGAGAGCGCCGACTGGCCCGGCGTCCGCACGATGGAGACGATGTCGTGGAGCGACCCGCGCTCCAACCGCTTCGTCTTCGAGTGCCCCGTGGCGGAGGCGTGGCTGAAGCACCGCCGCGCGATGGGGAGCGAGGTCTCCGGCGAGACCGTCGCCGAGCGCTGGCTCGCGGACCTCGGCCACCGCCTCGACCGCAGCATGTACCTGCACGAGGGGCTCTACGGCGCGCGGATGCACGGCTTCATGGCGCTCACGCCCGTGCTCCCCGACGGCGGCGAGGTGTTCCTCACCGTCGGCCACGAGCGGAGGACGGGCGCGCGCGATCTCGAGGCGCAGCGGCTGCCCGTGCTCGGCATGCTGCTGCCGGCGCTGCGCACGGGCTTCCACACGCTGCGCACCTTCGCCGCGCGGCAGGCCGCGATGGCGACGACGCTCGACGCGGTGCCGGAGGCGCTGCTCGTCGTCGGCACGGACGGCCGCGAGACGCACCGCAACGCCGCGCTGCGCCGCCGCCTGGGCGAGGAGCCGGAGCGCGAGCGCGTGGCGGCCGAGATGCTGGCGCTCGCACGCGGGCTGCAGGCGCTGCACGCGCGCACGCACGGCGCGCCCGCGGCGGCCGCGCGCCTCGCGCTCCCCACCGCCGGCGTGCCACGCACCGAGCGCACGCTGGCGACGCCGCTCGCGCGCTACGTGCTGCGCGCCGCGTTCGGGGCCGAGGCGGTGTGGGGCGCCGCCGGCACGGTGCTCGTGTCGCTGGAGCCGGACGCGGCGCCGGCGCCGCTCGCGGGCGGGCCGCTGGCCGCGCTCACGCCGCGCGAGGCGGAGGTCGCGCGCCTGCTCGCGCGCCGCGCCACCAACACCGAGGTCGCCGCCGCGCTGGGCGTCAGCCCGCACACGGCGCGGCACCACGTGCAGCGCGTGCTCGAGAAGCTGGGGCTGAAGTCGCGCCGCGAGCTGGGCGCGCTGCTGGGCGTCGCGACGGACTGACGCGACGGGCGGCCGGACGTCCGCCGGTCAGCGCCGCGGGCCCGTGCCGCGTTGTATCGTTGCACGGTCCCGCACCCGCTCTCCCGCACCCTGCCTCATGCGCCGTCTCGCTTCCGTCCTG
>CBHYLO010000414.1:0-4755 GCA_966128675.1 uncultured bacterium
CGGTGGGCCGCGCGGTGGGCCGCGCGGTTGCCGCCCTGCCGCGGCCCGGGCAGATTTCCGCGCGGCGCGCGCGCCGCCCCGCCGATCGAAGCCCAGGAGAAGCCGTCGTGTCGCTCAAGTCCGTCCTCTTTCGTGGTGCGCGTGCCGCCGGCGTGACGACGCTGGTCGCGCGCTCGCGCTGGCGACGCGCGCGTCTCCTCATTCTATGCTACCACGGCGTCTCGCTGCAGGACGAGCACGAGGCGGATCCCGAGCTGTACGTCCCGCCCGCGCACCTGCGCGGGCGGCTCGCCGCCCTGCGCGCCGGCGGCTACGTCGTCCTCCCGCTGGGCGAGGCGGTCGCGCGGCTGCGCGCGGGCACGCTCCCGCCGCGGAGCGTCGCGCTGACCTTCGACGACGGCACGCGCGACTTCGCCGAGGTGGCGGTGCCGATCCTCGCGGAGTTCGACGCGCCGGCCACCGTCTACCTCACGACGTACTACTGCGACCACGCGCTGCCGGTGTTCAACACGGCCGCGCGCTACCTGCTGTGGCGGGGCCGCGACCGCGGCGTCGACGTCGGGCCGGTGCTCGGCCTCGACCGCCGGGTGCCCATCGCGACGCCGGCGGAGCGGGCCGCGGCGTGGGACGCGATCGCCGCCCACATGACCGCCGCCGCGCTCGACGCGGCGGGCAAGGACGCGCTCCTGCGGCGGCTCTCGGCGGCGGTCGGCGTCGACCACGACGCGTTCCTCGCCACCGGCATGTTCCAGCAGATGACGCCTGCGCAGGTGCGCGACCTGCCCCGGCCGCTGGTGGACGTGCAGCTGCACACGCACCGCCACCGCACGCCGCGCGACGAGGCGCTGTTCCGCCGCGAGATCGTCGAGAACCGCGACCGGATCGCGGCCTACGAGGCTGGCGCGGCGCCGCCGCCGGTGCACTTCTGCTACCCGAGCGGCGACTACCGGGGCGAGTTCCTGCGGTGGCTGCCGGCGCTCGGTGTCGAGACGGCGACGACCACCGTGCCCGACATCGCCACCGCCGACTCGCACCCGCTGCTGCTACCGCGGTTCATCGACACCTGCGCCGTCGACGCGACGACCTTCGGCGCGTGGGTCGCGGGGCTCGCGGCGCTGCTGCCCAAGCGCCGCGCGCACCGCCTCGACCCCGCGCGGCTCGGCGCGTGACGAGCGCGTGACGAGCGCGTGACGAGCGCGTGACGAGCGCGTGACGAGCGCGTGAGCGGCGCGGGCGCGCGCCGGTTCAGCTCACGCGCCGCGTCTTCTTGCGCAGGAAGTCCATCAGCACGAACTGGCCGAGCGACATCGTGTTGGTGAAATACGCCTTGCCGCGCGCGATCTCGCTGACCCGCTTCACGAACTCCACGAGCGCCCGGTCGCGCGCGAGCATGAAGGTGTTGATGACGATGCCGGCGCGCCGGCAGTCCGCCACCTCGCGCAGCGTCTCGGCCAGCACGTGCGCGTCGAGCCCCATCGAGTTCTTGTAGATCTGCCCGTTGGGCATCGTCAGCGCGCTCGGCTTGCCGTCGGTGATCATCACGATCTGCCGCATGTCCTTCTTCTGCGCCAGGAGCAGCCGCCGCGCGAGCTTCAGCCCCTCGGCCGTGTTCGTGTGGTAGGGGCCCACCTGCGCCTGCGCGAGCTTCGCCATCGGGATCTCCTCCGCCGAGTCGTGGAAGAGGATGACCTTGATGGAGTCGCCGGGGAACTGCGTGCGGATCAGGTGCGTGAGCGCGAGCGCGACCTTCTTCGCCGGCGTGAAGCGGTCCTCGCCGTAGAGGATCATCGAGTGCGACGTGTCGAGCATCAGCACCGTCGCGCAGCTGGAGCGGTACTCGGCCTGCCGCACGGCGAGGTCCGGGTAGTCGATGTCCATCGGGACGTCGAGCGAGCCGGTGCGCGCGAGCGCGTTCTTCAGCGTCTCGTTGACGTCGAGGTTCAGGACGTCGCCGAACTCGTACGGCTTGGTGTAGCCGTCGGCCTCGATGCCGGTGGCGAGGTAGGGCGTGTCGTGGCTGCCGACGCTCGACTTCCCGAACGTCCCGAGCAGGTGCCGCAGCGTCTTGAAGCCCAGGAAGTCGATGCCCTTGTCGGTCAGGTTGAACTGCACGTCCTTGCTGGCCGCGTGGGCGAGCGAGCCCTTGCCCGTCACCGGCTGCTGCGTGCCCGGCATCTGCGGCGGCGCGGCGGTCGTGAGGTAGCCCTCCTCGGTGAGCCGCTGCACCAGCTGGTCGAGCAGCTGGGCGAGCTTCTCGTTGGCGTCCTCCGTGCCCTCGCCGCGCAGCGCCTCCAGCATCTCGGGCGTGAACTGCCCGCTCTCCAGCAGCGCGTCGAGGATCGCCTGCCGCAGCGCGTCCAGCGACCGGTCCTGGTCCTCGCCGAAGTCGCCCCAGAAGGGGTGGTGGTGCGGCCCTCCCGCGAACCCCGAGTCGAGCAGGAAGTCGGCGAGGCGGTCGAGCAGCGACTGCAGGTCGACGGCGTCGGCCAGCTCCGGGCTGTACTTGGTGTACGTGTGGAAGCGCATCGGAGGTGGAGTGGAGGGCCAGGGGCCGCGCGGGGCGCCCCGGAAGCGGCGCGGGAGCGAATCCGCGCCGCCTCGACCGTGCGTCAGGGGCGCCGACGCAGGACGACGTGCGCGCTCGGCGTCGCGAAGTCCGTCGCGGGCAGCGTCCTGAAGCGGCCGGCGACCTCGCCGGGCCCCAGGAACTGCGGCAGCGTCTCGGGACGCACCGCGCGGATCTCGAAGTCGTGCGCCGTGGCGAGCGCGAGGAACTCGGACAGGGCCAGGCGATTGTTGTAGTACGGCCGCGCGCCGCGGATGATCCGCCACACGGGCGCCGGCACCGCCCAGTGGTCGTTCCACGTCCGGCCGAAGGGGCTCGCGAAGTTGATCTGGTGCGACATGTGCCCGCCGGGCGCGAGCCAGTCGTGCATGGCGGCGAACGCGGCGCGCAGCACGTCGGTGCCCGGCCCGTGCTCCATGTCCTGGAGGACCGCCTGCGAGAAGATCAGCTCCGCCGGTCGGTCCGGGCGGCCCGCGTCCGGCCACGGACAGAGATAGGTTACGAGGTCGGCGGCGGACGTGTCGCGCTGCGCCAGGGCCTGGCGGATGCGCGCCACCCGCGCCGGCGCGAGGGTCTCCGCCAGCAGGGCCTCCGGCAGCAGGTCCGTCGGGAAGTCGTGCGACGCGACGCGCGGCCGGACGTCGGGGAACTCCGCGTCCGCCGGCAGCGGCGCGCGCGCGCCGAACAGCGCCACCAGCTCGTCCCACACCTGCAGATCGTTCTCCACGGATGCGAACCGCACGACCTCGGCGGCCACGACGGCGCTGGCGCCGGTCAGCAGGGCGGCGATGGAGCAGGCGAGGGTGTCGCCCGGCCCGAACTCGACCACCAGGCCGGTCGGCGGACGCACGCCGACGTCGGCCAGCACGCGCAGGTGCCGCAGCCAGACGCCGTAGGCGTAGCGGGCCGATGCCGTGCCGCCGGTCTTCACCGAGGTGCGCAGCGGCAGGAAGCTCTTGAGGCCTCCGAGGATCGGACGGACCGGGAACCGGGTCATCGACGGAATGGCGGGCATGAGAGGTCGCGGGTGACCACCAGGGCGACGCACCGGAACGGCGCGCCAGGGCGACGCTGGACGAGAATCTATGACGGGATCATGACGGCGGGCGACCGCCGGACGGGCGGACGCCGGACGCGTGGACGCACGGGGCGGCACGGCCGGCCGCGCGCCGCGCGCCGGTCGCGCACCTCGCACGATCCGCGCACGCCGTGAATCCGTTCCGCACCCTCGTCCGCCATCGCAACTTCCGTCTCTTCTGGATCGGCCAGACGGTCTCGCTCGTCGGCACCTGGATGCAGACGATGGCCCAGGGCTGGCTGGCGCTCGAGCTCACGAACAACGCGTTCCTCGTCGGCCTGGTGGCGTCGGTGGGCTCGCTGCCCATCCTGCTGCTGTCGTTCGTCGCCGGCGTCTACGTGGACCGCGTGGACCGGCTCCGCCTCGTCATGCTGATGCAGGCGCTGATGCTGGCCGAGGCGTCGACGCTCTGGCTGCTGACGGTCACGGGGCACGTGACCATCCAGGCGCTGCTCGGGCTCGCGTTCGTCTACGGCGTCTGCAGCGCGTTCGAGATCCCGGCGCGCCAGTCGCTGATCATCGACCTCGTGGGCCGCGAGGACCTGGCCGAGGCGATCGCGCTCAACTCCAGCGGCTTCAACCTGGCGCGCATCGTCGGCCCGGCGATCGGCGCGGTGGTCATCGCGGCCTTCGGCATCGCGTGGTGCTTCGGCGTCAACGCGCTGAGCTACGTGGCGGTGCTGATCGGGCTGTTCCGTATCCGCCTGCCGAAGCGCGAGCGGCCGGCGCCCACCGGCAGCGCGCTGGAGGGGCTGCGCGAGGGCTTCGCGTACATGTGGCACACGCCCGTCGTGCGCACGCTGATGGGCGTCGTGCTCGTGTTCAGCGTCCTCGGCACGCCGTACCTGACGCTGATGCCCGTCGTCGCGCGCGACCGGCTGGGGCTCGGCGCCGACGGCTACGGCGTGCTGCTGGCGGCGGTCGGCATCGGCGGGCTGGCGGGCGCGCTGTACCTCGCGGCCGTGGGCCCGCGCATCCCGCGCGGGCGGCTGCTGGTGGGCGCGTCGTTCGCCTTCGCCACGCTGCTCCTCGCGTTCGCGTTCGTGCGGCAGGCGTGGCTGGCGATGGCGGTGCTGCTCGCGGTGGGCTTCGCGATGATCCTCAACGGCGC
>CBHYLO010000415.1:0-4706 GCA_966128675.1 uncultured bacterium
TCCAGCGGCTCGCGCGCTTCGCGGTCCACGCCGTACCTGCCGTACCCGTCGCTCCTGCTCGCTCCTGCTGCATGTCCGCCACGCTCGACGAATCGCCCGACCGGCACGTGCTCACCCTGCTCGACCACCGCGTCACGCAGTTCGTCGTGGAGCTGGGCGCGGTGCGGCTGCTGACCTGGACGCTGCACGACGCGCTGGAGCTGCGCGTGGGCGTCGCCTTCCACCTGCGGCAGGCCGACGGCATGTCGCGGCGCATCGACCCGCAGGAGCCCGAGCAGCTGGCGCCGCTGCTGACGCTCGTCGGCCGGCGGGCGGAGTCGCTGGAGGTCGAGCGCGACGGCGCGCTGCTGGTGGCGTTCAGCGACGGGACGCTGCTGAGCGTCGCGCCGCACGCGCGGCACGAGGCGTGGCGGCTGCAGGGCGCCGGCGGGCTGGAGGGGCTGGACTACCGCTGCGCGGCCGGCGGCGGCGCGCCCTGGGCGGACTGAGGCGAGCGCGCCGTTCGCCGTTCAGGTCCGGCGCACGCGGGGAGATGCACGACGGGGGCGCGTCCGCGTGGACGCGCCCCCGTCGTCGCGGACGAGGCTGCGCTTACGGGCGCGGACCCATCGCGACCGAGTCCGCGCGGTGCGCCCGGTGCCAGCTCTGGTTCTTGGACGCCGCGTCCTCGCGGCGCGCCTTGCGGCTGTACACCTTCTTCACCGACTTGGCGGTGCGCTTCGCCTGCTTCTCGGTCTGCTTGCCCGCCTTGCGGACCGTCTTGCCCGTGCGGTTGGCGACGCGCTTCGACTCCGACTCGGTGTTCTTGGCCACCTGCTCCGGCGTCAACGGCTTGTCCGGCTTCTGCTGCGCGTGCGCGGCCACCGGCGCGGTGAGCGCGGCCAGGGTGGCGAGGGTGGTGACGATGCGGCGAGTGATCATCCGATGCTCTCCTGCTAGGGTGAAGCGGGGCGGCGCCAGGCCGAGGCCGTCGCGCGCCCCGCGGTCATTCCCCCAAGGGCAACACTCGGACCCGAGCCCCCGTTCGGCGTGAGCTCCGTCACCCCATCCGCGGCCCCCACGCTGCGCCGCGCGACCCCCGCCGACGCGGCCGCGCTGGCCGACTTCGCCGCCCGGACCTTCCGCGAGACGTATGCGCCGCCGGCCGGCCCCTGCGACCCGGCGGACGTCGAGGCCTACGTCGCGGACCACTTCGGGCCGGCCCTGCAGGGGGCCGAGCTGGCGCACCCGCGCCTGCGGATCGTCGTGGCGGAGTCGGGCGGGGCGCTGGCCGGGTACGCCGTGGTGCGGACGGACGCGCGCCCGGGCGAGGCGGACGACTTCGCGCCGGCGTCGGCGGCGGAGGCCGCGGCCATCCGCGAGACCGCGTGGGCCGAGCTGGCCCGGCTGTACGTGGACCGCCCGTGGCACGGGGGCGGGGTGGCCGCCGCGCTGTTCGACGCCGCGCGGGCGGAGGCGGCGGCGGCCGGGGCGGAGGCGCTCTGGTTCTCGGTCTACCAGCGGAACCCGCGGGCGGTCGCGTTCTACCGGAAGCGCGGGGCGCGGACCATCGCCCGCGCGACGTTCACGATGGGGCGCGAGGTGCAGCACGACTGGCTGATGGCGGTGCCGACGACGGGTGGTGGCGCGACGTGAGGCGGCTGGCGAGGGTCGCTGTCGCGCCACTGGCGCTTCTTCCCGTGGCGGGCTGCTTCCCGGCCGTGCTCCACGGCCCGCAGGTCGAGCCCGGGCCGCGCGGGGCGGCGGTGGCGTCGGTGGCCGCCGGCCCCACCTACGTCGAGGGGGACGAGGGCGGCATCCGGCTCCGCAACGCGCCCGTCGGGCTGGGCGTCGGGCACGGCTGGCGTGCCGCGTCGGACGCCCGGCCGTCGCTCTTCGTCGGGGCGTTCGTGCCCGTCTACTTCCCGATGGCGCAGCTGGACGTGTACCTCCAGGCGCCGCGGGCGTGGACCGGCGGGGCGGCCGGCGGGCTGGGGCTGAACGTCGGCACCGGGCAGGCGACGCCCTACCTGCAGGTCGGCCGGGTGTCGGCGCGGGGCACGGGCTGGTCCACCGTCCAGGGGTGGAGCGTGCGCCGCGGGAGCGAGTTCCGGTCACGGTCGGTCGCCTGGGTGCCCGGGCTGGCGGGGCACCTCGGCGGCACGCGGACGACGCTGCACGTCTTCGCGATGGGCGCGGTCGGCCGCGAGCCGGGCGACTGCCTGACGCTCCCGGCCACCGGCCGGGAGTGCCGTCCGGGCCGGCGCAGCCGCACCTTGCTGGGCGGCGCGGCGCTGGAGGTGCACGGACGCCGCGCCCCGGACTGACGCCTCCCCCTCCACCCCGACCGACCGTCATGGATCGTCGCCGCTTCCTCGGGACGGGCGCGCTCGGCGCCGCCGCGCTGGCCACCGGGCGCCCGCTCGCCGCGGCGGCGCCTGGTCCGACGCCCGCCGCCACGCCCGTCGGGCAGGACTTCGCGTTCGCGGAGGCGACCGTCGCCGACCTGCAGGGGCACATGGCCGCGGGGCGGCACACCGCGCGCGCGATCGCGGAGGCGCATCTCGCGCGCATCGCGGCGCTGGACCACGCGGGGCCGGACGTGCGCAGCGTGCTCGAGGTGAACCCCGAGGCGCTGGAGATCGCCGACCGGCTGGACGCGGAGCGGCGTGCGGGGCGGGTGCGCGGGCCGCTGCACGGGATCCCGGTGCTCCTGAAGGACAACGTCGACACCGGCGACCGGATGCTGACGACCGCCGGCTCGCTGGCGCTGGCCGGCGCGCCCGCGCCACGCGACGCCTTCCTGGTCACGCGGCTGCGCGAGGCCGGGGCGGTCATCCTGGGGAAGACGAACCTCAGCGAGTGGGCCAACTTCCGCTCGACGCGGTCGACCAGCGGGTGGAGCGGGCGCGGGGGCCAGACGCGGAACCCGTACGCGCTGGACCGGACGCCGTGCGGCTCCAGCTCGGGATCGGCGGCGGCGATCGCGGCCAGCTTCGCGGCGCTGGCGGTGGGCACCGAGACCGACGGCTCGATCGTCTGCCCCTCGTCGGCCTGCGGGATCGTGGGGCTCAAGCCGACGCTCGGCCTCGTGAGCCGCAGCGGGATCGTCCCCATCGCGCACTCGCAGGACACCGCCGGCCCGATGACCCGCACGGTCCGCGACGCCGCGCTCCTCCTCGGCGTCCTCGCGTCCGGGGGCGCCGACGCGCGCGACGCGGCCACCGCCGCGGCGCAGCGGCACGTGCTCGCGGACTACACGCAGGGGCTGGACGCCGGCGCGCTGCGCGGCGCCCGCGTGGGCGTGGCGCGCGAGTTCTTCGGCTTCCACCCGCAGGTGGACGAGGTGCTGGAGGGGGCGCTGCGGGCGATCCGCGACGCCGGCGCGGTGCTGGTGGACGACGTGCGGCTGCCGACGCGCGGGAAGTTCGACGCGGGCGAGTTCGAGGTGCTGCTGTGGGAGTTCAAGGCGGACCTGAACGCCTACCTGGCCGCGCGCGGCCCGGGCGCGGGCGTGCGCACGCTGGCCGACGTCATCGCCTTCAACGAGCGGGAGCGCGCGCGCGAGATGCCCTGGTTCGGGCAGGAGCTGATGGTGCGCGCGCAGGCCAAGACGCCGCTCACGGACCCGAAGTACCGGGCGACGCTGGCGCGGGTCCGCCGCCAGGCCGGGGCGCAGGGAATCGACGCGATGCTCGCGGCGCACCGGCTGGACGTCGTCGTCGCGCCGACGGGCGGACCGGCGTGGGTCATCGACCTGCTGAACGGCGACCACTTCGGCGGCGGGTTCTCGTCCGCGTCGGCGGCGGCGGGCTACCCGCACGTGACCGTGCCGGCGGGGTTCGTGGCGGGGCTGCCGGTGGGGCTGTCGTTCTTCGCGGGGGCGTGGGCGGACGCGCGGCTGCTGCGCTACGCCCACGCGTTCGAGCAGGCGACCCGTCTGCGGCGCCCGCCGACGTTCCAGGCCGGGGCGAGCGCGCACTAGTCGCGATCCCGGCGCCGTGCGGGGATCGTCACGAACGAACCATGGCGCGGGCGCGTGCCGACGTGTAGCATATCGCCCGCTCCAGCATCCCACCTCGCGTCCCGGCCGGACTCACCGCGGCCCGTCCTGCGGCTCCCTCCCCCCAACGAGCCGGCCGGGACCCGTCCATCCCATCCTGCGCGCCGACGTGTGCCCGTCACGGCACCGTGACCGGCGGGTCAGGGTTGTGCCACACCGCATCCGGTAGTAGCAATTCTCCGGGGTCCCGCAACGCGCGGGACTCTGGGCGCGGGGGTCAGCCCCTGCCCACCACCAGGAGTGCACCATGATCGGCGACGTGACCTTGCGTGCGCCAGCCATCACCCCCATGCGCGCGGCCCGAACCATCGCGCCGGCGAACTGGAAGCGCCGCACCATCGAGGTGCTGGTGTCGCTCCTGGCGTTCGCCGTGTGGGGCATCCTCGCGTACAAGGGCTTCTTCCGGCTGCTGGCGCGGCTCGAGGACGTGCCGGTCGGCGGGAGCTGGCTGCTCGACGCGCTGAGCCTCCTGGTGGGCGTGTCGGGAAGCATCGCGGGCGTGAGCGCGCTGTGGGCGCTGGCGATGCGCGCGCTGGGCCGCACGCCGAAGTCGCTGGTGGGCGCGCCGGACGACGGACCCGATGACCTGCCGCCTGCGCTGCGCCGCGAGAGCGGAGGACGGTGAGGCGGAGGACGGAACGGCGGAAGACGATGGAGCGTGAGA
>CBHYLO010000416.1:0-4690 GCA_966128675.1 uncultured bacterium
ACCCTGGGCACCGGCGGCCGTCAGGGCATGGGCGTGCGCGAGCGGCTGCACTTCGTGCAGGTGCAGGCCGCCCCGGCGCCCGCGGCCCCGACGCCGGCCGTCGTGCCGCCGCCGGTGGTGCCGCCGAAGCCCGCGCCCACGCCGGTCCCCGTCCCGCCGCCGGTCGCGCCGCCGCAGGCCGCCACGCCCGCCGTGACGACCACCCCGCAGGCCAGCGCCGAGACGGGCGCGTCGGCGCCCATCGCGGGCGTCGGCGGCGGCACCGGCAACGACGGCACCGGCGGCTCGGGCCCCGGCTCGGGCGGCGGCATCGGCTCGGGCATCGGGACGGGGCGGGGGAGCGCCACGGGCCCCGGCACCGGCGGCGGCAACGCGGAGGTCTACCCGCCGCAGCCGACCGAGGTGTTCATCCCGCCCCTTCCATATCCCAAGAGCGTCCGCGGCACCAAGCTGCTCGCGATCTTCGACGTCGACTCGACCGGCAAGGTGCTCGGCTTCGAGTTCACGCAGACCCGCGACGGCGGCTACAACCGCAAGCTGCGCGAGGTGCTCAACGGCTTCCGCTTCAGGCCGGGCACCCGGCCGGACGGCACACCGGTCCGCGCGAAAGGCCAGATCGCCTACGAGTTCTAGACGCCCGCCTCCCCACCGGATGCGGGCGTCTCTGCGTCGGGGACCCGCTCGCGGGGACGCATCTCGTTGTGCGGGCGGCGCCTATGGCATCCCGCCATGCACGCCAGTATGTTGCCCGCCACGACCGCCGGGGCAGCGTCATCCGTTCCTCCCCTCCCGGCGCCCCCCTCTCGCCCGCGCGCATGAGCAGTCTGGCCGCCGAGCCCCGAGCCGGCGCGGAACCGCCGCACGCCTCCGACGGTGGAGAGCAGGAGTTCGTCAAGGCGCTGACCTTGATGGACGCCACGATGCTCGTCGCCGGCTCGATGATCGGCTCGGGCATCTTCATCGTCTCGTCGGACATCGCGCGCACGCTGCAGTCGCCCGCCTACCTGCTGCTGGCGTGGGTGCTCACCGGCGTCATCACGCTGCTCGGCGCGCTCGCGTACGGCGAGCTGGCAGCCATGTACCCGAAGGCGGGCGGCCAGTACGTCTTCCTGCGCGAGTCGATGGGCCCGCTCATGGGCTTCCTGTATGGATGGACGCTCTTCGTCGTCATCCAGACGGGCACCATCGCCGCCGTCGCCGTCGCCTTCGGACGCTTCCTCGGCGTGCTGTTCCCGGCGGTGAGCCCCGACCGCTTCGGCTGGTTCCCGCAGACCGACGTCTGCGTCGCGTGGCTCGGCTGTCGTGACGCCGCCACGCAGAGCATCCAGCTGGGCCTCACCCCGCAGCGGCTCGTGGGCCTGCTGTCGGTGTGGCTGCTGACCTTCGTGAACCTGCGCGGCGTGCGCGAGGGGAAGGCGGTGCAGACGTCGCTCACCGTCATCAAGACGGGCGCGCTGGCGCTGATCATCATCCTCGGCCTCACGCTCGGCCGCAACGCGACGGCGGTCGCGGCGAACTTCGGGGCGGGGAACTTCGCGCCCGACGTCAGCTTCACCGCGCCGTTCGTGATCGTCTTCGGCAGCGCGCTGGTCGGCTCGCTCTTCTCCAGCGACGCCTGGAACAACGTCACGTTCGCGGCCGCCGAGGTGAAGAACCCGCGCCGCAACCTGCCGCTGGCGCTGGTGCTCGGGACGGGCCTGGTGACGCTGCTCTACGTCACGGCCAACGTCTCGTACCTGAATGTGCTGCCGCTGCACGGCACGCCCGACGCGGCCTCGGTGCTGGAGCGCGGCATCCAGCACGCGACCCAGGATCGCGTGGGCACCGCGGTGGCCGAGGTGATCTTCGGGGCGGGCGCCGGCACCATCATGGCGGTCGCGATCCTGATCTCGACCTTCGGCTGCAACAACGGGCTGATCCTCGCCGGCGCCCGCGTCTACTGGGCCATGGCGCGCGACGGGCTGTTCTTCCGCCGCGCCGGCGCGCTGAACGCGAACAACGTCCCCGCCTTCGCGCTCATCGCGCAGGCCGTGTGGACGACGCTGCTCTGCCTGACGGGCACGTACAACCAGCTGCTGGACTACGTGATCTTCGCGGCGCTGGTGTTCTACGCGCTGACGACGATCGGGCTGTTCATCCTGCGGCGCACGCGCCCCGACGCCGAGCGGCCCTACCGCGCGATCGGCTACCCGGTCCTGCCGGCGCTGTACATCGCGCTCAGCACGGGCGTCGCGATCATCCTGCTGGTGGCCGAGAAGACGCGCACGCAGGCGATCTCGGGCCTCGTGCTCGTGCTGGTCGGCGTGCCGGTGTACCTCGCCTGGCGCGCGCGCGACCGCGACGCCACGGCCGCCTCGTAAGACCCCCCGCTTCCTCCGGCCGGCGCCTCGCGCCGGCCGTCGGCGTTCGGCCCCCACCCTCACCACCCGACCGTAATGGCTTCGTCGCAGTCCGCCTTGCTCTGGCTCGTTCTCGGCATCAGCGGTGCCGCACTGCTGTTCGCCGTCTTCCTGTCGCGGTGGGTGCTCGCGCGCGACCGCGGCGACGCGGCGATGCAGCGCATCTCGAACGCCATCCAGGAAGGCGCCGAGGCGTTCCTCGCCCGGCAGTACAAGACCATCGGCCTGCTGTCGGTGGTCGTGGCGGCGCTGATCTACATCGGCTACGCCTTCTTCCGGCCGGCCGAGACGGGCGCGGACGCGCTGCCGCGGACCACGATGGCGCTCTACACGACGCTGTCGTTCCTCCTCGGCGCCGTGTGCTCGGGCTTCGCGGGCTTCATGGGCATGTGGGTGTCCATCCGCACGAACATCCGCACGGCGTCGGCGGCGCGGTCGTCGCTGAATGCGGCGCTGCAGACGGCGCTGCGCGGCGGCGCGGTGTCGGGGCTGTTCACGGTCGCGATGTCGCTGATCGGCGTCGCGGGGCTGTTCTGGATCCTCGACGCGTTCGCGCCCGCGGGCATGGCGGCGGACGACTGGACGCGCCGCATCCCGTTCCTGATCGTCGGCTTCGGCTTCGGCGCGTCGTTCGTCGCGCTGTTCGCGCAGCTCGGCGGCGGCATCTACACCAAAGCCGCCGACGTCGGCGCGGACCTGGTGGGCAAGGTCGAGGCGGGGATCCCCGAGGACGACCCGCGCAACCCGGCCGTGATCGCGGACCTGGTGGGCGACAACGTCGGCGACTGCGCGGGCCGCGGCGCGGACCTGTTCGAGTCGACGGCGGCCGAGAACATCGGCGCGATGATCCTGGGCGTGCTGCTCTTCCCGTTCTTCGGCGTGCGCGGCGTGCTCTTCCCGCTGGTCGTCGGCGCGGTGGGCCTCATCGCCTCGATCATCGGCGTGATGGTCGTGCGCACGAGCGGCGACGAGGACCCGATGTCGGCGCTCAACCGCGGCTTCTACGCCACGTCGGCGCTCGTCGGCATCGCGTTCTTCTTCCTCTGCCGCTGGCTGCTGGCGACGGACGCCGCGCCGGACGCGTGGCTGAACTTCTTCTACTGCTCGCTGATCGGCCTCGCGACCGCGTTCGCGTTCGTCTACATCACGCAGTACTACACGGAGTACCGCTACCGCCCGGTGCTCTCGATCGCCGAGGCCAGCCAGACCGGCCCCGCGACGAACATCATCGCCGGCCTCGCGGTCGGCATGGAGTCGACGGTGCTGCCGGTGATCACGGTCGCGATCGCGATCGTGAGCAGCTACTACCTCGGCCAGAACAGCGGCCTGGTGGACGCCGCGGGCAACCCGGTGGGCGGCCTGTTCGGCACCGCCGTGGCGACGATGGGCATGCTGGGCACCGCGGGCTACATCCTCGCGATGGACGTGTTCGGCCCGATCACGGACAACGCCGGCGGCATCGTCGAGATGTCGGAGCAGCCGGACTCGATCCGCGAGAAGACGGACCGCCTGGACGCCGTCGGCAACACGACGAAGGCGCTCACGAAGGGCTACGCGATCGGCTCCGCCGCGCTGGCGGCGTTCCTCCTCTTCTCGGCGTACCTCGACGAGGTGCGGCTGCTGACGGGGACCGAGCTGACGGTGAACATCTCCAAGCCGCAGGTGTTCGTCGCCGGCCTGCTGGGCGCGATGCTCGTGTTCTGGTTCTCGTCGCTGGCGATGACGGCCGTGCGCAAGGCCGCGCAGAGCGTGATCACCGAGGTCCGCCGCCAGTTCAAGGAGATGCCGGGGATCATGAAGGGCACCCAGCAGCCGGACTACGGCCGCTGCGTGGACATCGTGACCGTCGGCGCGCTGAAGGCGATGGTGTTCCCGGGCGCGCTGGTGGTGTGCTTCCCGATCATCGTCGGCCTGGTGTTCAAGCAGTTCGGCATCGGCGCCGAGGCGGTCGCGGCCTTCCTGATGATCGCGACCATCGCGGGCATCCTGATGGCGGGCTTCCTGAACAACGGCGGCGGCGCCTGGGACAACGCCAAGAAGTACATCGAGACGGGCGCGTACGGCGGCAAGAAGTCGGACGCGCACAAGGCGGCCGTCGTGGGCGACACGGTCGGCGACCCGTTCAAGGACACGGCGGGCCCGTCGCTGCACGTGCTGGTGAAGCTCCTCAGCACGATCACGCTGGTCCTCGCCCCGCTCTTCATCTGACGTCGCGTCGAGCGCCCAGCGGCGGGCGGCGGGGGATCCGCTAGACCCGCGCCGCGGGGCGCTCCCGCATCACTTCCAGCCCA
>CBHYLO010000417.1:0-4688 GCA_966128675.1 uncultured bacterium
GGCCGATTGGCCCGGCGCCCCCTTCGTCGCTCGCTCGTGCGCGCTCAGGGCGTGCGATACGTCGGCGGCAGCGTCTTGTAGCGCTCCATCAGCTGGTCCTGCCGCGACGGCGCCTTCACGCTGCGCCCGCGGATGAAGACGTGCTCCGCGTCGGTGCGGAACTCGAACGGGTCGCCGCTCCACACGACGACGTTCGCGTCCTTGCCCACGGCGAGCGAGCCGATGCGGTCCGCGACGCCGAACACCTCGGCCGGCGCGAGCGTGATCGCGCGCAGCGCGTCGTCCCACGTCGCGCCGTACGCCACCGCGTTGCCCGCCTCGTAGCGGATGTTGCGCGCGTTGAACGTCTCCTCGTCGCCGCCGCCGTTGCCGATGATGGCCACGCTCACGCCGGCGCGGCGCAGCAGCCCCACGCTTTCCTGCCGCGCGCCGAGCGACGTGAAGCCCTGCGGGATGTTGTTCATCGCGCCGGTGAGCACCGGCACGTTCGCCGCCTTGAGCCGGTCGGCGACCTGCCACGCCTCCGCGCCGCCGCCGACGATCAGCTTGAAGCCGAACTCGCGCGACAGGCGCAGCGCCGCGTCGATGTCGCTCGCGCGGTCCGCCTGCACGAGCATCGGCAGCCGCCCCTGCACGACGGGGATGAGCGCCTCCAGGTCCGCGCGGCTCACCGCCAGCTCGCGCGACTCGGCGCGCTCGTACGCGGCCTTGTTGCGCATGTAGGCGCGCACGTCGCTCAGGATCTCGCGCAGGCGCACCTGCAGCTCGCCGCGCGACGCGGGCACGTTGCCCTGGCCGCCGGGCGGCGTCATGGTCGCGACCATCGCCACCGGCGCGCGGCGGACCATGTCCGTCGCGGTGCCGTCGACGAGGTCGACGATCGCCGCCTGCCCGGCGATCAGCCCGCTGCCCGGGATCACGCCGACGCTGGTCACGCCCTCGTTGCGCGCGGGCGCCAGCAGCACGCTCGCCGGATTGAGGCCGTCCCACACCGTGAACGCGGCGGAGATCGCGTCGCGGCCGCGCGCGCTCACGTCGCGCGTCTCGGCCACCCCGCCGACCTCCACGACGCCGAGCTGCGTGTACGCGTTCACGAGCCCCGGCGTGACCCACTTGCCGGTGGCGTCGATGCGCTGCGCGCCGGCGGGGATCGTGACGTTCGTCCCGACGGCGACGATGCGTCCGTCGCGCATCAGCACCGTCGCGTTCTCCAGCTTCGGGCCCGAGACGGGATAGACGGTGCCGCCGGTGATGGCGATCGTCTGCGCGGCCAGCGGCGCGCCGAGGGCGGCGGTCGCGGCGAGCGCGGTGAGGAGGCGGCGCATCAGCGCGTCCCTCCGTTCGCCGGCACGAAGCCCAGCTCGAAGTCCGTGCGCCACTGCTGGCGCGGGTCGCTGCGGTCGAAGTACATCGTGCCGTCGATCCACACCTTCTCCGGGCGCGCGTAGACGCTGAACGGGTTCGCGGACCAGAGCACGACGTCGGCGTTGTTGCCGACCTCCAGCGACCCGATGCGGTCGTCGAGGCCGAGGGCCCACGCGGCGTTGATCGTCACCCACCGAATGGCCTCGTCCTCGGTGACGTCGATGCCGATCTGCCGGCCGGCGGCGATCGCCTTCGCGGCCTCCTGCAGCAGCCGCTGCGAGCCCGACGGATCGTCGGAGTGCACGATGGCGCGCGCGCCGGCCCTGTGCACCATCGGGAGGTTCGCCTTCACGCCGTCCAGCGCCTCCATCTTGAAGCCGCCCCAGTCGGACCAGATGGACGCGGAGATCGAGTCGCGCGCCAGCAGGTCGGCGATCTTGTACGCCTCCACGCCGTGGTGGAAGCTGCGGATCCTGTAGCCGAACTCCTTCGCGATGTCGATCATCTGCGCCATCTCGTCGGCGCGGTAGCAGTGGTTGTGCACGAGGATGTTGCCGCGCAGCACCTCCGCCAGCGTCTCCTGCCCGAGGTCGCGTGCCGGCGCGTCGCCGCTGCGGTTGCCCGCGAGCCACGCGTCCCAGCGACGACGGTACGCCTCGGCACCGATCCACGCCGCGCGGTAGCCCGCCACGTTGCCCATGCGCGTCGACGGGCCGCGGCTCGCGTACACGCGCTTGGGGTTCTCGCCGCACGCCATCTTCAGCCCGTACTTCGCGCCCGGGAACTTCATCCCCTGCACGGTGCGCGACGGCACGACCTTGAGCACGACGCTGCGCCCGCCGATCAGGTTCGCGGAGCCGGGCAGCACCTGCAGGGTCGTCACGCCGCCCGCGAGGTTGCGCGGGAACTGCGGATCCTGCGGCCACACCGAGTGCTCCGCCCAGACGTTCGCGGTCACCGGGTTGGTGGCCTCGTTGCCGTCGCTCAGCGCCTGCGTGCCCGGCGCCGGATAGACGCCGAGGTGCGAGTGCGTGTCGATGATGCCGGGCGTGACGAAGCGCCCGCCGCCGTCGATCACCACCGCGTCCGCCGGCGCGTCGACCGTGGCGCCTACCGCGGCGACCTTGCCGTCGCGCAGCAGGATCGCGCCGTTGCGGATCGACGGCCCCGCGGCGGTCAGGATGGTGACGTTGCGGATGACCGTCGGCCGCGTGGTCGCGACGCGATAGGTGCTCGGGAAGGGGTCCGCGTTCGGCTGCGAGAGCGCGCCGGCGCCGGGGCCGCCGCGCGCCGCGGGCGCCGCGGGAGACGTCGGCGTCGCGGGCTGCGCCGGGGTGGCGCCGGTGCTCGGCGACGTCGCGCGCGACCGCGCGCAGGCGCCGAGCGAGGCGACCAGCGCGCCGGCGAGGAGCGCGGTGGTGGCGAGGGAGGGAGCTGGGGTGGCCGTGCGCATCGCGGGACGAATCCTCCGCGTGAAGGGAAGCCCGGCGACGCGGACGGTCCGCGGGCGGGCGTGGCGCCGGGAGCGGCGCCGCTTCGGGATCGGGATCAGCTCGGGATCAGCGCGGGATCAGGAGGTGCGCGGCGCGAGCGCGGCCGCCATCGCGTCGGGGAGGTCGGTGCACACGCCGTCGACGCCCATGCGCGCGAGCGCGACGGCGTGCGCCGGGTCGTTCACCGTCCAGGCGATGACGCGACCGCCCGCGGCGTGCACGGTCTCGACCAGCGGCGCGTCGATCATGCTCCAGTGCTGCCACAGGTCGCGCGCGCCCGCCGCCCGCATCGCGCCCACGGTGTCCACGAGGTAGCTGACCGACAGCACGCCGACGGGCGTCGCCGGCGCGCGGTCGCGCACGCCGCGCGAGACGCGGTGGTCGAAGCTGTGGACGGGCGTCCGGTCGCCGCGCGCGGCGAGCAGCGCGGCCACCGCGTCCTCCGCGTCGCGCGCCTTCACCTCGACGTACAGCACGGCGCGCCCGTCCGCCAGCGCGCACACCTCGGCCAGCGTCGGCACCGGGACGCCGGGGGCGAGCGCGTGCGTCCGGAGCTCGTCCAGCGTGAGGTCGACGATGCGGCGCCCGGCCACGGGCGACTCCGCGCCGGGGCCGAGGTCCGGATCGTGATGGACCACCGGCACGCCGTCGCGCGTCAGGTGCACGTCCAGCTCGATGCCGTCCACGCCCAGCTCGAGCGCGCGGGCGAAGCCGGGCAGGGAGTTCTCGGGGTGGACGCGCGGGGTGCCGCGGTGGGCGATGATCTCGGGGCGGGGCATCGGCTCGCGGCGGGAGTCGCCCGGCCGGTGGCGCCGGACGGGACCGGGCGAGAGCTTAACGCCCGCGCAGGGGCTGCGTCTACCACGTGGGTGATGACCGAGACGATCGCTGATACGAGCAACGACGACGCGGTCGACGCCGCGCTGGTGGCCCGCTGGCAGGCAGGCGACGAGCGCGCGGCCACCGAGCTGGTGCGGCGCCATGCGCCGGCGCTGGCGCGGTTCGCGGTCAGCCTCGGGGAGCGCGACGAGGTCGAGGAGCTGGTGCAGGACACGTTCGTGCGCGCCTTCCAGGCGCTGGACGGCTTCCGGGCGGACAGCTCGCTGCGGACCTGGCTCTTCACCATCGAGCGGCGCCTCGTGCTGGACCGCCGGCGGTCGCAGGCGAGACGCCGGGCGCGCGAGTCGGCCGAGGAGGCCGACGCGGCGATCGGCCACACGGCGCTCGACGCGGTGGTGGCGAGCGAGACGCAGCAGCGGCTCACGGCCGCGCTGGACCGGCTGACGCCGATGCAGCGCGAGGTCTTCACCCTCCGCGTCGCGGAGGGACGGTCGTACAGGGAGATCGCCGGGATCGCGGGCACGACGGAGGGAGCGGCGCGGGTGCACTACCACAACGCCATGCGGGCGATGAAGGAGTTCGTCGATGCGTGACCACAGCGGAAACCAGGCGCCGGAGTGCGCCGACGAGGCGATGCGCGACGCGCTGCCGGCGCTCGACCACGGGCGGCTGGCGGAGCGGGAGCGGCGCGCCGTCGAGGCGCACCTCGACGGCTGCGTCGCGTGCACGGCGGAGCTGGCGCTGCTGCGCGACGTGCGCGGCGCCGTGGACGGCGACCTGCCGCCGCTCGATCTCGACCGGCTCGCGCTGGCGGTGGTCGCGGCGACGGTCCGCCCGGCGACGGCCGCCCCGGACGTGATCCCGCTCGCCCCGCGGATCGCGCGGGCCGAGCGCGCCGCGGCCGCGCGGCGCTGGTACGCGGGCGGCGGGCTCCGTGCCGCGGCCGCCGCGCTGCTGGTGGCGCTGGGCGCGGGCGCCGTGACGATGACG
>CBHYLO010000418.1:0-4671 GCA_966128675.1 uncultured bacterium
CGTCGACGTCGCGCAGCGTGCGGAAGCTGATGCAGTAGCCCGTCACGCGCGCCTTGCCCAGCGCGCCGCCGTAGGTCGCGGCCAGGTACGTCCGGTCGTCGAGCCCCATGAGGTAGACGGAGATCCCGGACGTGGTGGCGCTCAGGCCGACCTGGTAGAGCTCCCGGGTCCGGCCGTCGGCGTAGGCCCTGGTCAGCAGCCCGTACCCGATGTTCGGGTTGGAGACGATGCGGCCGTCGTCGCCGCGGCCGTCCAGGAACCAGAGGCGGCAGTCGGGCATGAGCTGCAGCAGCATCGCGTGCAGCGCCTGCAGGTCGTCGCGCTTGCGCGCGGGCTGCGCGGCCAGGTAGTCGCCGATCTGCGCGTGCACGTCCATGGGTCGCCTCACGCCCGCGCGGAGGTCATGGTGCCAACTGCAGGAGCGCCGCCAGCTTCCGCAGCGCGTCGTCCCAGCCCGCCTCGTTGTCGGCCGGCGCCACGCCGGGCGGCAGGTTCGCGTGCACGGCCGTCAGGCGCGTGCCCGTGCCCTCGGGCGCCAGCTCCGTCGTGATCCGCATCTCGCCCTGCATGCGCGGATCCTCCGTCTCGAACGCGACGCGCTCCACCACGCGCGCGTCGGGCACGAGCTGCGCGAACCAGCCGTGGTACGTGTCGGTGTGCGCGCCCGACTTGCCGGCGGCGTCCGGCGCGTCGTAGGTCAGCGAGACGCGGAAGGCGCCGCCCTCGCGGGCGTCGAACGCGTGGACCTCGCAGCGCATGCCCGCCGGCACGCGCCAGCGCGGGAGCAGCCGCGGATCGAGGAGCGCCGCGTACACGCGCGCCGGCGGCGCGTCGATGTGGATCGTGTGACGGGTCGCGTTCATGCCGTCGGTCCCCCGACGCCCGGACGATGCGTTCGTCGGCCGCACGCGCCGGCGCTCACGTGCCCGCCGCGGCCAGGAGGACGAGGCCCACGACGAGCAGCACGACGTCCGCCACTCGCGCGTCGCGGTCGAGCACCGCCCGGGCCGGCCGCGCGGGATCGAAGTAGACGCGGACCGGGGCGCCGACCACGGGATCGCCCGCCGCGGCGAGGGCGCGCCGCGCGGAGGACTGCCCCGTGACGCCGGCGTAGCGGACCGTGTCGTCCTCGAACCGCACGCCGTGCACCTCGTACGCGTAGCGCACCGCCGCCGTCGCCCCACGCGCCATCACGCCGGACCACTGCACGTCGACCGCCAGCACCGTGCCCGCGACCGACGGCCACCGCCGGGCGCGCCAGCAGCGCCACAGGGCGACGGTCTCGCCGGCGGCCAGCCAGAGGCCGAGGAGGCGCGCGAGCCAGGGCACGGACGTGGGCCGGGAACGGCGCGTCAGGGGCGGGCGGCCGCGCCGCCCGGGGGCATGCGCCAGATCCGGATCCCCGTCTCCGACGCGATGGCGAGGCCGTCGATGAAGTCGCCGCGCGCGTTCGTCGCGCCGGGGAAGTAGGCGCGGCCCTCGGAGGGCTCGTAGCGCAGCCCCTGCTCCGCGAAGAAGCGTCCGAGCTCGTCGCGCGCGATCGGCACGCGATACTGGAAGATGCGCCACACCGGGTGGTACTGCGCGATCTGCCGCGCGGTGACCTCGGCGAGCAGGCGCGCGCCGGGCGGCAGGCGCACGCCCAGCTCCGCCTCCGTCGGCGGCCGGGCCGTGATCTCGCGCTGCACCGCCTCGCGGCGATGGTTCACCACGAACCCGTTGCGCACCGTGGACTCGGGCGCGCCGGCGATGGCCGCGGCGAAGCGGTCCTGGGCGCCGGCGTCGCGGACGCCCGCGAGCGTGAGCGCCGCGGCGAGGGCGAGCGCGGAGAGCACGAGGGGACGGGGCATGGACGGTCCGGTGAGCGGAAGGGGCGCGTCCGTGCCGCCGGGGACGCGTGGCGGGACCAATCTACCCGCGATCGACGCGCGCGCCTCCCGCGCGCCTGACGTGCCTCACGCGCGGTTCACGCGCGCTTCACGCGCGCCGGTAGTGCATGGCGACCACGCCGTTGCGGAGCGGCGTCGCCGAGACGAGATCGAGCCGTCGCGTGCCGAGCAGCCCCTGGTCGTACAGGGTCGGGCCGTGGCCGGCGATCCTGGGGTGCACGAGGAACCGGTACTCGTCGATCAGGTCCAGCCGATCCAGCGCGGTCGCGAGCCTGCCGCTGCCGAGGAGCACGCCCGCGGGGGTCGCGTCCTTGAGACGCTGTACGCTCGTGCGCAGGTCGCCGACGACGTGGTGGCTGTTGTTCCACGGGAAGCGCGTCCGCGTCGACGACACCACGTGCTTCGGCTTGGCCTCCAGCTTGACCGCCCACTCGCGCAACGCCGGCGGCGCCTCCTCGTCGCCGCGTGCGACCGCCGGCCAGTAGCTCTCCATCATCTCGTACGTGACGCGGCCCCACAGCATCGCCCCGCTCCCGTCCATCAGGCGGGTGAAGAAGGCGTGCGTCTCGTCGTCGGCGATGCCCTCCCGGTGGTCGACGCAGCCGTCGAGCGTGACGTTGAGGCTGAAGGTCAGGAGTCCCATGGCGACGCGTTCGCTCCGACGTGGACGGACGGGTGGACGGCAATTCGTCGATGACCGGCGCGTGGCGGCCGACGCCCGGGTGCAGCCGCGGCGCGTCGAGCCGGCCGCGCGCCCGGATGGTCGCGCGGCGCGAAGTCAGGCGCCAGGGCGCACCCCGGCGCGCGACGCGCCGTCCGCGCGCGACGCCACGTCAGCCGGCGCGGCGTTGCGCCCTGCCGATGCGCTGCGCCCGCGTGCGGAGACGCGCGTCCGCCATCCGGCGGGCGATGCGCGGGTGCTCCCACGCCACGGCGCCGCCTCCGACCAGCGCCATGAGGAGCACCGTCCCCCACTGCACGCGGTAGGGTGCGGGACCGTGCGGGTCGGCCGCGAGGGATTGGGCGACGGCGAGCGGCATCGTGCAGAGCGCGCCCAGCACGGCCGCGACGCGCCGGCGGCGCCACCACGGCCCGGCCGCGGCGGCCAGGAGGACCGCCAGCACCGTGGCGGCGGCGGTGGCCGCGGGGCGCACCCAGAGGTCGTGCTCCGTCCCGCCCTCCACCGCGGAGCGCGGCCCGACGGCGATCCGCAGCAGGTCCAGCAGAGCGGCTCCCGGGGCGGCGAACGCCGCGGCCCACGCGCCCAGGCGCAGCCGCCGCGAGAGTCGTGGGTCGGTGAAGGACAGGTCGCGGAGGGGCACGATGGGTGTGGTCCGGCCAAGGCCCGGGTTCAGCGGCGCGGGGAGAGGGAGACGATGATGTCGAGGCGCGGCCGAGGCCACTCCCCGGCCCGTGCGTCGGCTGCAACGCCACGCCGGGCGGCAGCGCCTAGAGGCGCGCGATCCACGCCCGCCACGGCCCGGGCGCCGGGCCGAGGTCCGCGCCCCGGAGCTGGACGAGGAGCTGGTGCGCCGGCTCGGAGAGCATGCTGGTGCCGCTGCCCAGATACGCGAGCAGCATCTCGCCCCCGCCGCGCAGGAAGCCCGGGGCCTGCGCCGGTCCGACGCCCGTTCGCGCCAGCACCCGGACGAGCGTGGGCACCTGGAACAGCGACGTCCCGTCGAGCATGGCGTGGATCCCGAACGTGACGGGCGTCCAGTCGACGCGCCGGGCCGCGCGGTTCCCGAGACGCTCGAGGACCGTGGCCGCGACCGCCTTCGCCGGCCCGTCCGCCTCTCGACTCGCTTCCAGCAGCGCATGCCACGTGTCGTCGCGCGCCGGGAAGTTCCCCAGGATCAGCGCGGCGGCCCCGCGGTCGAACACGTTCGGGCTGCGGCGCAGCGCCTCGTGCGCCGCCCGGCGGTCGCGCTCCGTCGTCCGGGCCCGCAGGAAGGCGAGCACCGCGGCGCCGGCCGCGCTGTCGGTGGCCGTCGGAAGCCGCTGGGCCAGCACGGCCTCGCCGGCCGCGTGCGCCTGGGCGGCCGGCCAGAACACCCCCGGGCGCGTGCGCATGACCTCCGTGACCACCCGCCACTCGCGCCGCCCCGGGGTGGTGTCCATCGGGAGCACCCGATAGCGCACGCGGGCCGAGTCCTGGGGCTCGCGCAGGCTGACGACCACGCGCGGCGGCCGCGCCGGGTCGAGCACGAAGGTGCTCGCGGCCGCGTCGGCGAAGCCCAGCCGGTAGCGGAGCGTGGCGGCGCAGGAGTGCGACTGCAGCGAGTCGCCGGGCGCGTACCGCGCGAGGGAGTCCTGCAGCATCTGCAGCGTCCACCGGCGCAGCCCCAGCACCTCCACCACGCGCCCGTCGGGCAGGGCGAGCACCGCGGGCGTCTGCGCGTGCAGCCGGGTGCCGCCGAGCGCCAGCAGGCACGCGGCGCCCAGGCCGCGCGCCACTCGGATGATCATCGGCAGTGCTTCCGTGAAATTGAGGATGCGTGACGCCATCAGACGCCCGCGGTCGGCTGCGCGCGTCGCGCCGGCCGCATGGCCGTCCCGATTCTGCGACGGATCGCGCTCGCGCACAACCTGACGCCCGCGACCGCGCGTCAGCTGCAACGCCTCGCCGGCCGGTGAGGAGCAGCCACCCGGTGGCGAGGAGGAAGGCGGCGGCGCTCCAGCCGCTGCCAGCAGGGGAAGGCGAGGGCCTGGCCCGCCAGCGCGGCGCCGACCGCGGGCATCGGGCCGAGCGGGCCGGTCAGCGACAGCGCGAGCAGGGCGA
>CBHYLO010000419.1:0-4657 GCA_966128675.1 uncultured bacterium
TCCCCGCGGGGCGCGAGGCGATGCTGGGGCTCGTGGGGTGGGGGCTGCGCGTGACGCCGATCGGCGTCTTCGCGCTCGCCGCCGACATGGGCGCGCAGCTCGGCGTTGGCGCGGCGGGGGCGGTGGGCTGGTACGTGCTGGTGCTGTGCGGGCTGGTGACGGTGACGGCGCTCGCGTGCTATCCGGTCGCGGCGCTCTTCGGGCGCATCCCGATCGCGCGGTTCGCGCGCGCGGCGGCGCCGGCGCAGATGGTGGCGGTGAGCACGCGCTCCTCGCTGGCGTCGCTCCCCGCGCTGGTCGACGGCGCGCGGCGGCACCTGGGCGACCGGCCGGCGATCACGGGCTTCGTGCTGCCCCTCGCGGTGTCGACGTTCAAGCTCAACACGCCGATCGCGGACCTCGTGGGCCCGCTCTTCCTCGCGCACCTCTACGGCGTGGACCTCTCGGCGGCGCAGATCGCGACGATGACGATCGTCTGCATCGCGATGAGCTTCAGCAACCCGGGCATCCCGAGCGGCGGGCTGTTCGTGGTCACCGCGCCGGTGATGCTGAGCGCCGGCCTGCCGCTGGACGGGATCGGGCTGCTGATCGCGGCGGACGCGATCCCGGACGTGTTCAACACGGTCGTCAACGTCACGGGCGACATGACCGTCGCGACGGTGCTGGCGCCGGACAGCGAGATCGTCGAGGACTCGGAGCGTGCCGTGGCGTGAGCTGCGGGCGGCGCATCCGCTCCGTGCCCTCGGCGACCGACGGCGCGGCTCTCGGGCACGAACTACGCGTTTTGACTACGGATGCTCCGGATCTGAACGGATGCGACGGATCGTTCCGCACCGGCGCATGGCGCGTCGCCGCCACGTGGAGCGATCCGGAGCATCCGTCTCATCCGGAGCATCCGTAGCCCCCAGTTCGCCGACCCACGCCTGGCGCATGGTGCGAAGTCACCACGCGGAGCCATCCGAAGTATCCGTGCACATCCGGAGGATCCGCATCCCTTCGTTCGCCGATCTCCGATAGGCCGCGACGCCGATCGAACGACGAGACGCTCAGGACCCGATGACCGGATGCCGCGGCTCGCGCGTCAGACGCGGAAGAGGTACGACCACTTCAGGAAGAACCCGTCCGTCGTCCGCCGCAGCTGCCCGAAGCGCAGCGGATCCGGCTCCGTCGCCGACGAGCCGTAGCCGGCGAAGAAGACCGTGCCCGGGTTCGGCTGGTAGCTGAACAGCACGTCGCCGCGGAAGGTGTTGTTGCGCTGCGCGCCGGCGCGCACGTAGCCCTGCGCCGTGCGGAAGAGCACCGGCGCCTGCGTGCGCCCCTCGTCGCGCAGGCTGTCGCGCTCGGCGGCGACGTACTGGCCGACGAAGCGCACGAACACCGGGCGCGCGAGCTGGTACTCGACCTTGAGCCGCGGGATCTGCGCCTGGCCCACCACGCTGCCGTCGCGCACGCGCGCGAAGCGCTGGATCTGGTAGGCCGCGTCGACGCGCAGCCGCTCCGTCGGGCGGATCGTGCCGTTGAGCGTCACGAACAGGATGTCGCTCGACGCCCACTCGTAGAAGTTCTCGTCCCGGCCCCAGATCACGAACGCGTTGCCCGAGAACTTCCGGAACTGCGGCGTGTTGAGCGTGAGCACGTAGTCCAGGTTCGGCAGCGACGGCGTGCCGACGTACGGCACCGTGTCGACCACCGCCGGGTTGCCGGCGCGCGCCTGCGGGATGTAGTAGCCCGTGTAGAGGTCCGGGTCGTAGCGGAACTCCTCGATCAGCACCGAGCCGCCGGCCGACCAGCCGCCGCGCAGCTGCGCGTTGCCGTTGAGGTGCAGCTTCTTCTCCAGCGCCTCGCGGCCGGCGGTGAAGTCGCGGTACTTCCACGTGCCGTCCAGCACCACGTCGCCGCCGTAGCTGACGACCGGGCTCGTGGGCGCGTTGAAGAACGTCACGCGATGCGAGGCCGCCGCGCGCGCGATGCTGCCGCGCGAGATGAAGCCCGAGCCGGCGACGAAGTCCGGGTGGATCCCCGACGTCGAGTAGCGGAAGCCGAAGCGGCGCCCGTTGCGCTGGAAGGTCGCGTTCCAGAGCGGGCCGTTGCGCACGTCGTCCGAGACGCCCGGCAGCGACGCGCCGTCCGCGCGCGTGGCGCTGCCGACCAGCTGCGCCTGCACCGCGTACACCTTGCCGAACACGACGCGCGTGTCGACGCCCGCGACGCGGTTGAAGCCGCCGCCGTCCGCCTCGCGGTCGGTGATCACCGCGCCCACGCGCGACTGCGCGCCGAGGTCGCGCTGCACGCGCACGATGTTGTACACCGGGTGGCGCCCCGGCTGGCCGTGCGGGAGGCCCGGATCGTCCACCGCCGACAGCACCGCGACGTCGGTGCCCGCGACCTTGCCCGTGAGCTTCACCGCCGCCGCCGGCTGCACGATGCGGCGCGTGTAGATGATCCCGTTCGGCACGCTGAACTGCTCGATGCCGTCGAGGAAGAACGGGCGCCGCTCGGCGAAGAAGAGCGCGGAGCGCGGATCGAACTGCACCTGCGCGGCGTCCGCCTCGACCTGCGAGAAGTCGGGGTGCACCGTGCCGTTCAGCGTGAGGTTGTTCGTCACGCCCCAGCGCACGTTGCCGCCGACGTCGGGGCGGCGCACGCGGTAGTCCCACGCGCCGCCCGGCGCGCCGCCCACCGGCCGCCCCTCGCTGCGCTGCGTCACCACCGGCGTGAGGTCGAGCACGAGCCCGCGCCGCAGGTCCGTGAGCCCCGTGAGGCGCCCGCCCTGCGCGAGGAACGACGCGCGCCCGCGCCGCGCCGGCGCCCACGAGTCCTCCGCGCCCAGGCGCGTCACGCGCCGCAGCACGTTGATCCCCCAGCGCTGCACGTCGCGCGGCTGGTAGCGCAGCGACTTGAAGGGGATGCGCACCTCGACCTCGTAGCCCTCGGGCGTGACGCGCCCCTTCGACTGGAAGACGAAGTCGGCGGACAGGTCGATCCCCTCGCGCGCCTGCGCGCCGCCGCTGTTGCCCATGCCGCCGGTGCTGATGTTCCCGGTCTCGACGAGCGTCCCGTCCATCTGCACGCCGAGCGGGTTCACCGCGAACGCGACCGCCTGGCGCGCGTCGTCGAACGTCGACAGCAGGATCGTGACGTGGTCGTCGCCGGTGATGCGGTCACGGTCCGCGAGCGTCGCGTTCACCGTGCCCGCCGGCGCGAACGCGCGCACGCCGAAGTGGATCGCCGTCGGCGAGTACCACACCAGCACCTCGGTCGAGTCGGTCGCCGCCTCGCCGTCGGTGGGCTGGAAGCGCGAGAACCCGGTGAGCCGCGCCGCGCGCGACCACGCGGCCTCGTTCAGCACGCCGTCGATCGCGACGTCCGCCTCGAGGCGCGGCGGCGCGACGTCCAGCTCCCCGCGGCGACCGTGGTGCACGCCCTCGACCGGCGGGGGCGCGGGCGGCGCGGCCGGGGCGCGGCGGACGGCGGAGTCGGGCGCGGCGCCCAGCAGGGCGGCCGCGAGCAGCGCGGGGACGAGCGACATGCGGTGGGGAGGCGAGGGCGGGAACGGCGGCGGACCGCGGAGCAATCTGTCGCGGTGGCGCCGCCGGCAGGGTTCGAACTCCGTCAGAACCGCGTGCGCGTCCTACTCCTCGTCCTCGTCGTCCTCGAGCAGTTCGTCCAGCCGGTCGGCGATCTCCGGCCGGTTCGCGCGCAGCCACGCGCTCGCCGCGCGCCCGTCGATCTCGACCAGCAGCTCGCTCTCGGTGCGGCGGGCGTGGCGCACGACCTCCTGGATCTCGGGATCGTCGGCCGCGAGCACGCGCGCGACCTCGATCGCCTCCTCGCCCGCCCAGCCGTCGCGCGCCAGCGCCCGCACCTCGGCCACGCTCGCCTCGGCGAGCCAGGGGACGACGTCGGCGACGTGCTCCACCACGCCGTCGTCGCTCGCCACCGTGGCGTCCACGCGCTCGACGGCGGTCGCCCGCGCCCGCAGGCGCGCCAGCGCGGCCGCCATCACCTCGGCCTCGACGGGCTCGGGCTCCGCGGGCTCGGGCCGCTCGGGGGCGACGACCACGGCGCGCGCGTCGCGCTCCTCGACGTCGTCCTCGTCCGGCGCGCCCTCTTCGTCCGCCGGCTCGCCGTGCGCCTCCGCATCCTCCGCGTCCTCGTCCTCCGCCGTACCGTCCTCCGCCTCCTCGTCCTCCGCCTCCTCGCGCCGTACCGGCGTGCCGATCGCGAGCGGGTTGGCCTCGTCGAGGAAGGGCGACGCGGCGCGCGGCGCCGCGCCGCCGAGCATGGCGGCGAGGACCGCCGCGGGCGGCTCGGCCGGGACGGCGCCGTCGAGCGTGAGCAGCGGCAGCACGAGCAGCTGCGTCTCGTCGGCCGCGGCCATGGGCACCTCGCGGCCGTCGTCGCCCAGCAGCGGCGCGTCGCGCTGCGGCCCGCGCACCCAGCCGGTCACGAGCGCGCGCAGCGCCGGCAGCGGACCGCCCGCCGCGGCGTCGCCGGCGAGCGTCGTCAGCAGCGCCGCGGCCTCCTCGCGCGAGGCGCACGCCCGCAGCTCGGTGCCGAGCACGGTCGCGCCGCGCAGCCGCACGGTCGCGAGCAGCCAGGGCGCGCCGACGACGTTGGCGAGCAGCGCGCGCGCGGCGGGGGCGCGGTGGTCGGC
>CBHYLO010000420.1:0-4613 GCA_966128675.1 uncultured bacterium
GACGGCACCGCGCGCATGGCCGACACGCTCGCCGCGATCGCCGCGCGCGGCATGGCCGACCCGCTCGGCAACCCGTTCCTCAACCGGGAGCGGGCCGCCGCGCTGCGGGCGCGCGCGCTGTGGCAGGGCGGCGCCGACGCGCTCAACCTGCGGCACCGGATGGCCGACGAGCTGCTGCGCGCCGGCGAGACGCGCGAGGCGATCGCCGAGCTGGAGGCGCTGATGCGCGACGCGGGCGACGCGACCGATCCCGCGGCCGACATCCCGCCGCGCAAGAAGCCCGTGTACGACCTGCTCGCCATCGCGTGGCTGCGCCTGGGCGAGCAGGAGAACTGCCGCGCCAACCCCGCCGCGAACGTCTGCATCCTGCCGCTGGCCGGCGGCGCGCGGCACGCGCAGCAGGAGGGCGCGCGCGGCGCCATCGCGCGCTACACGCAGCTGCTGCGCGCCTTCCCCGACGACCTGGGCTCGCGCTGGCTGCTGAACGTCGCGTGGATGGCCGTCGGCGGCTATCCCGACAGCGTGCCGCCGCGCTTCCGCATCCCCGGCCTCGCGCCGCGCGCGGGCGATCCCTTCCCGCCGTACCGCAACGTCGCCAACGACGTCGGGCTCGGGCTCACCGGCGTCGCGGGTGGGCTCAGCATCGCGGACTTCGACGGCGACGGGCGGCTCGACGTCTTCGCCACGTCGTGGGAGCCGGGCGGCGCGGCGCGGCTGCTCGTCGCCGACGGAAAGGGCGGCTTCACCGACCGCAGCGCGCAGGCCGGGCTGCAGGGGATCACGGGCGGCCTGAACACCGTGCACGCCGACTACGACGACGACGGCGACGTCGACGTCCTCGTGCTGCGCGGCGCGTGGCTCGGCGAGGCGGGGCTGTTTCCCAACTCGCTGCTGCGCAACCGCGGCGACGGGACGTTCGAGGACGTCACCTTCGCCGCGGGGCTCGCGTCGTACCACCCGACGCAGTCGGCCGCGTGGGCGGACTACGACCTCGACGGCCACCTCGACCTCTTCGTCGGCAACGAGCGCAACTCGGCCACCGGCCCGTCGCATCGCTCGGAGCTGTTCCACAACGACGGCAACGGCCACTTCACCGAGGTCGCGCGCGCGTCGGGCATCGACCTCGACGCGTTCGTGAAGGGCGTGACGTGGGGCGACGTGGACAACGACGGCCGGCCCGACCTGTACGTCTCCGTGTTCCAGGGCGAGAACCGCCTCTACATGAACCGCGGCCGCGCCGCGGACGGGCGCTGGCGCTTCGAGGAGCGCGCCGCGGCGGCCGGCGTGACGCGGCCGATCGCGTCGTTCCCGACCTGGTTCTGGGACTTCGACGACGACGGGTGGGACGACCTGCTGGTGCTGAGCTACGACCTGAACGCGCCGCTCCACGAGACCGTCGCGGCGGAGTACCTCGGCCTCCCGCTGCAGACGGTGCGCGACGGGAAGACGATCGCCAACGAGCCGTCGCGCCTCTACCGCAACCGCGGCGACGGCACCTTCGAGGACGCGACCGAGCGCGTGGGGCTCGCGCGCCGCGCGATCTTCGCGATGGGGAGCAACTTCGGGGACCTCGACGACGACGGCTGGCTCGACGTCCACGTCGGCACCGGGAACCCGGACCTGCGCTCCGTCGTGCCGAACCGCATGTTCCGCAACGTCGGCGGCCGGCGGTTGGAGGAGGTCACGCTCCCGGGCGGCTTCGGCCACCTGCAGAAGGGGCACGCGACCGCGTTCGCCGACCTCGATCGCGACGGCGACGAGGACGTGTACATGATCGTCGGCGGCGCGTACCAGGGCGACCGCGCGACCAGCGTGCTGTACGAGAACCCGGGCCGCCCCGGCCACCACTGGCTCGCGCTGGAGCTCGAGGGCCGCACCGCCAACCGCTCCGCCATCGGCGCGCGCGTCGAGGTCGACGTCGCGCAGGCCGGCGGCGCGACGCGCACGCTGCACCGCACCGTGAACACGGGCGGCTCGTTCGGCTCCGGCCCGCTGCAGGTGCACGTGGGCCTCGGGCGCGCGACCGCGGTGCGCGCGGTGCGCGTGCAGTGGCCCGACTCGGCGCGCACGCGCACGGCGTACGCGGGGCTGGCGATGGACCGCGTCTACCGCGTCGTGCAGGGCGACGCGCCGGTGATGTTGGAGCGGCCGCGGGTGCCGTTCCGCACGTCGTCACCGACGACGGCCGACGCGCACGCGCACCACTGAGCGCACGGCGCGGCGCGCGACGATACGTGCGCTCACGCGGGTCGCGCCAGACGGAGTCCCGCGTCCGGGGTCGCGCCGGCCCCTCTTTCCTTTTGGGAGGGATACGGATGCTCCGGATGAGCCGGATCGTACGGATCGCTCCGCGCGGTGGCGACGTCCCGCGCTCCCATGACGGACGATCCGGAGTATCCGCTACATCCGGAGCATCCGTATCCTCCCCACAGGCAACTGGGTCCGGCGCGCGGTGCAGGCTCGGGTGTCGTTGAATTCGGGATGAGAAGGATGAGAGGGATCACATGGATCTGCGCCGCGCGGCGGCGACGCTCCCCGCTCCCACGCGGAGCGATCCGGGTGATCCGTTTCCATCCGGAGCATCCGAACTCTTCGTTCGCCGACCCGTACCCGGCGCGACTCAGGGATTCGTCGCGAACAGGCGATCGGCGATGCGCTGCGCGGCGCCGCGCGCGTCGAAGGCGTCGTCGCTCGTGAGGACGATGACGGTCGCGCGGCGGTCGGGCCAGCGCACCCACGCCGCGCGGCGGCCGTCGGGCGTGCCGTACACGGCGTGGCGCCGCATCCCGAGCGCCGTGTCGAGCGCGAAGCCGCGCACGACGGTCGCGGTGTCGCGCGCGCCCGGGCGCAGGTTGGTGCGTCCCAGCTCGAAGCGATAGAGGTCGTCGACGTTGCCGCTCCAGCTGCGCGACGCGCTGTCGTACGTCACGCGCTGCATGCCGCCGGTGCCGAGCACGCGGCGCACCGCGTTGGGCTCGGGCGTCAGCGCCGCGTCGAGCACCGCGCCCAGCCCGCGCAGCGGCACGCTGGGCGATCCCGTCTCGGGCGTGAAGCGGCGCTGCACCGGGATGCCGTACGCGGCGTCGACGAGCACCTTCCCGTCCTGCGCGACGAGCACCGTGGCGCCGCCGCGCGCGGGGGCGCGGTACGCGGCGAACAGGTCGTCGACGAAGCGCTGCGTGAGCGGCGAGCCGTCGATGGCGCGCGACACGACGCGGCGGCGCGCGAGGTCGTAGCGGTCGCCAGGGTGCAGCGTGAGGAAGGGCTTCCCGGCGTCGTTGGCGTCGCGGCCGTTGTAGACGAACGCCTTGTTGCGGCCGATGATCTCCGCCTGGTCGCCCTGCACGACCCACGCGGTGCCCTCGTCCTCGGAGATCGCGAGCAGGTCGGGGCGGCGCACGATGAGCGAGTCGTGCAGGTCGGGGAGCCGCTCGCGCGCGACGACGTGCTGGTCGATGGCGACGCCCTGCAGGTACGCGAACCCCTTGAGGTACTGCGGGTGGTTCATGATGCGGTTGTCGTTCGACGGCGCGCCGCGGACCATGTAGTCGCCGAGGATGGTCGCGCCGGCCGACGAGCCGCCGACGACGCCGCCGCGCGCGAGCACGGCCTCGAAGGCGCGCTGCGACTTCGTCCCCATGTAGCTGTTGACGAGCCGGAAGTGCCGCCCGCCGCCGAACCAGACGCCGCGCGCGTCGGCGATCCTCGCGACGAAGCTGTCGGCGTCGGCGACCGCCTTGCTGGTGGTGTGGTAGACGACGACGTTGCGCGCGCCGGCGGCGCGGAAGGCGCGCGAGCCGTCGGCGTTGGGGTCGATGCTGTCGCCGCCCGCGGTGGGGACGACGGCGATGAGCGCGTCGGGCCCGCCCGCGAGCTCGATGAAGCGGGCGTACAGCTCGGGGCCCTGCTGGCCGCCGCCGACGACGACCACGGTGCCCGCCGCGGGGCCGACGCGCGGGGCGCCGGCGGGGGCGGGCGCGTCCGCGCCGGCGGCGGTCGTGCGGCCGGCGCAGGCGGCGAGGAGGATCGGCCCGAGCGGGGCGAGGACGAGGCGGAGGCGCATGGCGGGCATCGCGGCGGGGGCGGGACGGGCGACGGGTCGGGCGTTCGCCACGAGTCTACGCCGCGCGCGGCCGGGCCGCTGACGCAGTGAACCTGTTGGCCCGTTGGGGAGGATGCGGATGCTCCGGATCGAGCGGATCATGCGGATCGCTCCTCGCGGCGCCGAGCACGTCGCCGCCACGCGGAGCGATCCGGAGCATCCGCCGCATCCGGAGCATCCGTAGCCTCCCCATAGGCGAACAGGTCCGGCGCGCGGAGCACGGCGATCCGACCGCCGTCGACGCCCGTGCGGACCGCGCGCCGGCTACGGCCAGACGTAGAGCATCTCGCTCGGAATCAACTCGTCGTCCGCGAAGCCCAGGCGATGCTCGTCCTTGTTGTTGAAGCGCGGGTCGAACATCTCGATCAGGCTCCCCTCGATCTCACGTGCGACGACCACACCCGTCCAACGCACGTGAACCTCGCCCGCGTGGACGTGCTGGTAGGCGGCGAGCTGCTCGAGACCGGCGTGACGGCTCCGCCGCCCGCCGGGGTACGCCGCGAAGCGCCGC
>CBHYLO010000421.1:0-4611 GCA_966128675.1 uncultured bacterium
GGGCGTCCGCGGGCCGGTGGTGGGCCCGGCGCGGCTCCTGGGCCCCCCGCCTGGGGGGGGGGGGGGCGGGGGGGGCGGGGGGGCACCCCCGGGCCCGCCCCGTCGGCGTTTGCGCCCCTCCCGACCACACGCGCTGCCCGAGCTGCCCCGATGAACAAGAAGACCATCCGCGACCTCCGCGACGACGAGCTGCAGGGGAAGCGCGCGCTCGTCCGCGTCGACTTCAACGTCCCGCTCGAGGGCGGGCAGGTGGGCGACGATACGCGCATCCGCGCCGCGCTCCCCACCATCCACGCGCTGCTCGACCGCGGCGCGCGCGTCGTCCTCATGTCGCACCTCGGCCGCCCCAAGGGCGCGCCCGACGACCGCTACTCGCTCTTCCCGGTCGCGACGCACCTCGCGCAGCTGCTGGAGGGCCCGAAGGTCGTCTTCGTGCGCAGCACGGTGGGCGACTACGCGCGCCGCACCATCGACGAGGCGTCGCCGGGCAGCGTGATCCTGCTCGAGAACACGCGCTTCCTGCCCGGCGAGGAGACGAACGACGACGCGCTCGCGCGCGAGATGGCGCAGCTGGGCGACGTGTACGTCAACGACGCGTTCGGGGCGGCGCACCGCGCGCACGCGTCCACCGAGGGCGTCGCGCGGCACCTGCGCCCCGCCGTCGCCGGCCTGCTGATGGAGAAGGAGCTCGCGTACCTGGGCCGCGCGCTGGCCGAGCCGAAGCGGCCGTTCGTCGCCATCCTGGGCGGCGCGAAGATCTCGGGGAAGCTCGACGTCATCAGCGCGCTGCTGCCGAAGGTCGACCACATGCTGATCGGCGGCGCGATGGCCAACACCTTCTTCCGCGCGATGGGGCTGGAGACGGGCAAGTCGCTCGTCGAGCCGGACCGCGTGGACCTCGCGCGCGAGCTGCTGGCGACCGCCGGCGACAAGCTCGTGCTGCCGAGCGACGCCGAGGTCGCGACGGAGCTGAAGGAGGGCGCGGCGTCGCGCACGGTGGGGCGCGACGGCGTCGGCGCCGACGAGGCGATGTTCGACGTCGGCCCGCGCACGGTGGCCGAGTTCGGGGCGCTCGTGCGCGGCGCGAAGACGGTGCTGTGGAACGGGCCGATGGGCGTCTTCGAGACGCCGCCGTTCGACCGCGGCACGCTGGGCGTCGCGCACGCGCTGGTGGACGCCACGCGCGCTGGCGCGACGACCATCGTCGGCGGCGGCGACTCGGCCGCCGCGATCGCGCAGGCCGGCCTGGAGGACCAGGTGACGCACGTCTCGACCGGCGGCGGCGCCTCGCTGGAGTTCCTGGAAGGGAAGGAGCTGCCCGGCGTGGCGGCGCTCGACGACGCCACCTGAGGAGACACCGATGCTCAAGCCGATCTTCGCCGCCAACTGGAAGATGAACCACGGCCCGACGGAGGCGCGCGCGTTCCTGCGCGAGTTCCTCCAGCAGGTGCCGCGGACGTCCGACCGCACGCTCGCCTTCTTCCCGCCCGCGCTGACGCTGCACGCGCTGCAGGAGCAGCTGCAGGACCGCCACGAGATCCTCGTCGGCGTGCAGAACGTCCACCACGAGGCGTCGGGCGCCTTCACCGGCGAGACCTCCGTCGGCATGGCGCGCGACGCGGGCGCCCGCCTGGTGCTGGTGGGCCACTCGGAGCGCCGGCACGTCTTCGGCGAGACCGACGAGCAGACCGCGAAGAAGTGCGAGCTGGTCGTGCGGGCCGGGCTGATCCCGATGCTGTGCGTGGGCGAGACGCTGGAGGAGCGCGAGGCCGGCCAGACCGAGGCGGTCGTGCTCCGGCAGCTGGAGGCCGGGCTGTCGCTGCTGGACGCGCACCACGCGGGGAACGCGCTGATCGCCTACGAGCCGGTGTGGGCCATCGGGACGGGGCGCACCGCGACGCCGCAGGACGCGTCGACCGTGCACGCCGCCATCCGGAAGTGGCTGCGCGAGCGCGTGGGCGACCGCGCGCTGACGATGCCGATCCTCTACGGCGGCAGCGTCAATCGCGGGAACGCGAAGCTCCTGCTGCAGGCGCCCGACGTCGACGGCCTGCTGGTGGGCGGCGCGAGCCTGGACGCGGGGAACTGGGCGGCGATCGTCACGGAGTAGGGGAGGGCCCGGGCGGGGAGCGCGGGGTGGGCGGCGCCCTTGACCCCGGCGCCTAACTCCTGTGATATTCGGAGCTTGCGTGCGCCAGTGCGACCCCGGCGCGCCGCCTCCCGCCCTCTCCTCGCCCGCCGCGCGATGTACACGTTCCTCTTCGTCCTGCTGATCCTCGACGCGCTCGTCCTCATCGCCGCGATCCTGCTGCAGTCGGGCAAGGGCGGCGGGCTCGCGGCGAGCTTCGGCGGCGCCTCGTCGGCGGCCGAGTCGGTGATCGGGAGCCGGCAGGCGGGCAACCTGCTCACGAAGACGAGCTGGTGGGCCGGCGGGATCTTCGTCGGGCTCGCGTTCATCCTGCAGCTCGCCGGCTCGCGCGGCCGCACGCCGGAGTCGGTGCTCGACCGCTCGTTCGGCACGGCGCCCGCCACGCAGGCGGCGCCCGCCGCGCCCAACGCGCCCGCCGGCGCCGCCCCGGCGGTCCCGCTGACGCCCGCCGGCCAGCAGCCGGCCACCGGCACCAAGGCGCCCGCCGCCCCGACGACGCCGGCGCCCCGTCCGTGATCGGTTCCGCGGCGCGGTCCACGCCCGGACCGCGCCCCGTTCTCCGCTCGCAACCCGCCCGCCCGTGCAGAAGACTCCAGGGTTCCTCCTCCTCGAGGACGGGACCCTTTTTCGCGGCCAGCTGATCGGCCAGTCGGGGCCCTCCGTGGCCGAGGTCGTCTTCACGACCAACATGACGGGGTACCAGGAGGTCTTCACCGATCCCTCGTACCGCGGCCAGGTGGTGGTCATGACCGCGCCGATGATCGGGAACTACGGCATCAACGCCGAGGACCCCGAGTCGGCCCAGCCGCAGATCGCGGGCGTCGTGATGCGCGAGCTGTCGCCCGTGCACTCGAACTGGCGCGCCAGCGGCGACCTCGCGAGCTGGCTCGGCGCCGCGGGCGTGCCGATCCTCACCGAGGTCGACACGCGCCGCCTGACGCGCCACCTGCGCACGGTGGGCGTCATGCGCGGCGCCATCGCCGCCGGCGACGAGCCGTCGGCCGAGGTGCTGGCCGCGCTCGACGCCTGCCCGTCGATGGAGGGGCTGGACCTCGCCACCCGCGTCAGCACGAAGCAGCCGTACGTCTGGGGCAACCCGCAGGCGCCGCAGCACATCGTGGCGTACGACTTCGGCATCAAGCGCAACATCCTGCGCCTGTTCGAGGAGCAGGGGTGCCGGATCACGGTCGTCCCGTCCGACACGCCGGCCGAGGAGGTCCTGGCGTACCAGCCGGACGGGGTGTTCCTGTCGAACGGGCCGGGCGACCCCGAGGCCGTCGAGTACGCGCCGGCGAACATCCGGGCGATCGCGGACGCCGAGGTGCCGATGTTCGGCATCTGCCTGGGGCATCAGCTGCTGGGACTGACGTTCGGCGGCCGGACGCTGAAGATGCCGTACGGCCACCGGGGCGGGAATCACCCGGTGCAGGAGCTGGCGACGGGCCACGTCATCATCACGTCGCAGAACCACGGCTTCGCCGTGGCGGGCTCGGCCGAAGGGGTCGAGGGCGCGCCGGCGCTCGAGGTGACGCACGTGAACCTGAACGACGGCTCCGTGGAGGGCCTCGCGCACCGCGAGCTGCCCATCTTCGGCGTCCAGTACCACCCCGAGGCGGCGCCCGGTCCCCACGACGCGCGTCCCCTGTTCGACCGCTTCCTGGCCACGGTGAAGGCCCGCGCGGCAAGCGGGCAGAAGTGAGCCAAGCGGTTGACACACAATGAGTAAGCTCCTAATATCGGGGTCGGAGCGTGTGCGGGCTCGGGCCGGCGCGCGGCAGGTTCGTCTGACTTCGAGAGTGCCCTGATGACCAAAGCTGACCTGGTCGAACGCGTGACCGCGTCCATTGCCCGCACGGCCGGGCCGACCATCTCGAAGAAGGATTGCGCGCGCGTCGTCGACGCATTCCTCGAGTCGATCAAGGACGCGCTGCACGAGCAGCGCAACATCGAGGTCCGCGGGTTCGGCACGTTCAAGATCCGGCAGCGCAAGACGCGGATGGCGCGCAACCCGCGCACGGGATCGCCGGTCGAGGTCTCGGCCCGCCCGGTGCCGGTGTTCAAGCCCTCGAAGGAGCTGCGGGCGCTGGTGGCGGGGATCGACATCAGCGAGCTGCACGACAGCGACCTGCACGACTACGAGCACGAAGGCGCGGAGTGAGCGCGCGCTGAGTCGCGCGAACCGCTGAAACGCACGGATCCCGACGCACGGCCCCGCGCACCCGCGCGGGGCCGTGTCGCATCCATGCCCCGCGATTATGTTGCGCGCATGCGCGTAAGTGTGCTGCTCTTCGCCTCTTATGCCGACGCGCTCGGACCGGGCCCGCTCCCGCTGGAGCTGCCCGCCGGCGCGACGGCCGCCGACGTCGTGACCGCGCTGCGCGCCCGGCCCGGCGCCGTCGCGCTGCCGCCCGCGCCCATGCTCGCGGTGAACGCGCGCTGGGCCGCGGCGACCACCGCGCTCG
>CBHYLO010000422.1:0-4606 GCA_966128675.1 uncultured bacterium
GCGGTCGCTCGTGCGCGCGCGGCCCGAGAGCGACTGCACCTGGCGCGCGGTCAGCCGGTACGCGGCCTGCGGCCGCAGCGGCGCCTGCAGCGTGAGCACCAGCTCCGTCGTCGGCGTCGGGCGGCGCAGCACCGGGGGCGGGATGCGGCGCCGCGCCGACGTGTCGCGGGCCGCGCGGGCGATCGAGTCGAGGCGTGCCACGCTGTCCCGCCGCGCGCGGGCCTGCGCGGCGGTGTCCGGCCGCGCGCGCGCCGCCGAGTCCGCGGTCGCGCGCGCGCGCCGCGCCACCAGCGAGTCGAAGGCGGCCGACGTGTTCACCGCCGTGATCGGCACGACGGCGGAGTCGGCCGCCTGCAGCGTGAACGACGCCAGCTGCAGCGGCTGCGAGGGCAGCAGCGGCCGGTCGAAGGTCACCCGCAGCGTCAGGCTGTCGCGCTGCGCCACGGTCACGATGCGCGGGCCGACCGTGTCGCGCACGAAGGCGTACAGCTCCGCGGCCGCCGTGTCGTTGCGCGCCACCACGTTGGACGTCACGCGCACCGTGTCGAACCCCTCGCGCGGATCGGCCGAGCGGTTCGCGTTCACGTCCACCACGCCCTTCACCAGGAACTCCGCGATCGGGAGGTTCGCGATCGTGAAGCGCCCGACGCTGTCCGCGATGGTGTAGTAGACCGTGCTGTCGGCCGCGATGGCCTCGACGATCGCGCGCGCCGCCGGCTTGCCGTTCACCCAGTCGAACACGACGCCGCCGATGCGGTTGCGCGCGCGCGCCGGCCCGGTCGAGAACACGGCGACGGTCGCGCTGTCGCGGACGTTGTCGCGCAGGTCCGCGAGCCCCGGCAGCAGCGTGATCGTGTACGTCGTGCTGTCGCGGAAGCCGCGGCGCGGCCGGACCGCGATGCGCTCGCGGCGCCAGTCCACCTCCACCGAGCCGACGCGCGGCGACACGATGAACAGCGGCTCCAGCGGATCGCCCGCGCCGGCGGTGCCGGCGCCGCCGGAGCCGCCCACGCCCGCGCCGCGCGGCGTCTCGCTCACGACCTCGTCGAAGGTGAAGACGACCTCCTTGGGCCGCGTCCCCGTCGCGCCGGTGTCCGGCGAGATGCGCAGGAGCTTCGGCGGCGACCGGTCCTCGGGCCCGCCCGGCGGCACGCCGGGCGACGCGCACGCCGCGCCCACGAGGGGGAGCAGCGTCACGAGCCCGAGGAGTGCGCGTCGCGCACGCGATGGCCGCACGCGCGGCGTCACGCGCCGCCGCCCATGGCGGCGAGCGTCGCGGCCAGCTGCTCGCGGCGGCGCGACCAGTCGGCCTCCTTCTGCCGCTCGGCGTCCACCACGGCGGCGGGCGCGCGCGACGTGAAGCCCTCGTTCGACAGCCGGCCGCGCAGCGCGCCGAGCTGCTTGTCGAGCTCCGCCAGCTCCTTCCCGAGCTTCTCGCGCTCCTTGTCCAGGTCCACGATGCCGCCGAGCGGCACGACCAGCTCCGTGCCGCCGCCGAGCACCTTGGTGGCCGCGGCGCCCGCGGGCTTCGCGTCCGCCACGGCCAGCGTGCTGCGCGTCAGCCGGCCCGCCAGCACCGCCTCGTCCTCGAACAGCGCCCGCGACGCGCCGTCGCGCACGACGAGCACCGCCTCGACCTGCTTGCCCGGCGCGACGTTGTACTCGGCGCGCACCTCGCGCAGCGCGCTCACGGCCTCGCGCACCAGCTCGAACTCGGCGGCGCCGTTCGACGACGCGTCCGCGCCGCGCGCCCGCGGCCAGCTCGCGACGGTCAGGAACTCGCCGTCCTGGCGGCCCGGCAGCCGCTGCCAGAGCGACTCGGTGATGAACGGCACCACCGGGTGCAGCAGGCGGAGCGCGCCGTCGAGCGCGTGCACCAGCACCGCGCGCGCGACCTCGCGGTCCTCCGCGGTGGCCGTGGCGCCGGCGAGCCGGCCCTTCGTGCTCTCCAGGTACCAGTCCGCCAGCTCGTTCCACACGAAGCGGCGCGCCGCCTCGGCGTACTCGTTCAGCCGCAGGCCGGCCGCGTGCTCGCCCTCGCGCCACTGCGGCTCGCCGTGCGGCGACACGCCGCCGGCCGGCGTGGGGCGCGCGGGGCCGAGCGCCGCGTCGCAGTCCGCGATCGCCTGGTCCAGGCGCGCGAGGATCCAGCGGTCCGCGCGCGACAGGCGCGCGGCGTCGATGGCGTCGAGCGGCGTCACCGCGTCGGTGCCGACGTTCTGCAGCAGGAAGCGGCCGATGTTCCAGAGCTTCGTGCAGAAGTTGCGGCCCGGCGCGAACGACTTCTCCAGGTCGTTGTGGTCGAGGATGACGTCCGCGCCCATGCCGAGGCCCGCGATCGCCGTCCAGCGGAGCGCGTCGGCGCCGTAGCGCTGCACGACCTCGATGGGGTCGATCCCGTTGCCCAGCGACTTCGACATCTTGCGGTGCTGCGTGTCGCGCACCGTGCCGTGCAGGTAGACCGTGTGGAACGCCGTGCGGTCCCTGAACGCGTAGCCGGCCATGATCATGCGCGCGACCCAGAAGAAGAGGATCTCCGGGGCCGTCACGAGCACGTCGGACGGGAAGAACGCCTTCAGGTCGTCGCTGTCCTCGTCCGGCCAGCCGAGCGTGGAGACCGGCCAGAGCCACGACGAGAACCAGGTGTCGAGCACGTCGTCGTCCTGGCGCACGCTGGCGCTGCCGCACGACGGGCACGCGCTGACGTCGTGGCGCAGCGCGTCGTGCCAGTTGCAGGTGTCGCAGTAGAACACCGGGATGCGGTGGCCCCACCAGAGCTGCCGCGAGATGTTCCAGTCGCGGATGTTCTCCAGCCAGTGGACGTACACGCCCTCCCAGCGCTCGGGGAGGATGCGCGTCGCGCCCGTGTGCACGGCCTCCAGCGCCGGCGCGGCCAGCGGCGCCATCTTCACGAACCACTGGTCCGAGAGCCGCGGCTCGACGACGGTGTCGCAGCGGTAGCAGTGCCGCACGTTGTGCTGGTGCGCCTCGACCTTCACCAGGCGTCCCGCCGCGCGCAGCAGCTCGACCACGCGCTCGCGCGCCGCGAACCGGTCGAGGCCCGCGAGGTCCGCCGGGACGCGCCCCTCGGCCTCGCTGACCTCCTTCATCGTGCCCGTCGCGTCGATCACGATCGGCATCGGCAGCGCGTGGCGCTTGCCGACCTCGAAGTCGTTCGCGTCGTGCGCGGGCGTGATCTTCACGACGCCCGTCCCGAACGCGGGATCGGTGTACTCGTCCGCGACGACCGGGATCGGCCGGTTCACGAGCGGCAGGGTCACCGTCTTGCCGACGATGTCGCGGTAGCGCGCGTCCTCGGGGTGCACGGCCACCGCGACGTCGCCCAGCATCGTCTCGGGGCGCGTCGTGGCCACCGTGACCGTGCGCGTCGGGTCGTCGGTGAGCGGGTAGCTCACGTGATAGAGCTTGCCCGCCGACTCCTGGAACTCCGCCTCCTCGTCGGAGAGCGACGTCATGCAGCGCGGGCACCAGTGGATGACGCGGTGCCCCTTGTAGATCAGGCCGCGCTCGTAGAGGCGCACGAACGCCTCGCGCACGGCGACGCTCAGCTCGGGCGAGAGCGTGTAGCGCGTGCGCGACCAGTCGCACGACGCGCCGATCGCCTTCAGCTGCTGCAGGATGACGCCGCCCGTCTCCTCGACGAACTGCGCGGTGCGCCCCACGAACGCCTCGCGCCCGAGGTCGTAGCGCGTCTTGCCCTCCTCGCGCGCGATCAGCTTCTCGACGACGTTCTGCGTCGCGATGCCGGCGTGGTCGGTGCCGGGCAGCCAGAGCGCCTCGTCGCCGGCCATGCGGCGCCAGCGCGTGACGACGTCCTGCACCGTGTTGTTCAGGCCGTGGCCCATGTGCAGCACCGCCGTGACGTTGGGCGGCGGCATGAGCACGACGAACGGGTCGCGGTCGCCGTCCAGGCGGTTGGTGCGACGGGGCTGCGCGGTGTAGACGCCCGCCTCCTGCCAGCGCGCGTAGATCGCGGGCTCGGTGGCGGCGGCGGCGTAGGTCGCGGGGAGGTCGAGCGGGGCGGAGGAGGTCTGGTCGGCCATCCCCAAAAGTACAACGCCCCCGGGCCGAAGCCGCAGGGGCGAGGGGTGCCGCGGGGGCAGTACGCCCAGCGGGACCGTCTATGAGTGGCTGGTGGGGCCGGCGTCCGGGTTGCGGAAGCGGTCCACGCAGTCGCGGTTCGCGTCGATCCGGGCCTGCAGCTCGTCGGCGCGCCGTCCGGCGTCCGGGCCGATGTCGGCGACCGCGCCCCCGAGGCGCACGTCGTCCCGCACGAAGTCCTCGCCCTGCGGATCGGCGAGCTTCTCGTCCACGTCGGCCTGCTTGACCTTGAAGTTGCCGTTGGTACGGCGCCCGTTGTGCGGCTTCTGGCGATCGGACATCCCTGACCTCCTCTCCGGGGAAAAGCGCCGGCGCGGCGGCCGGCGGTCCTCCCAGGGGCAAGGCCCGGGCCGGGGGACGCGGATCCCACAAACGATCGGCGCTCCGCGCTCGGCGCTCGGCCAGTACGTAGTAAGACAGAGCGAGCGCCGAGCGCCGAGCGCCCACATAGGTGGAGATTCGCCATAACTCAGTCCGCCCGGAT
>CBHYLO010000423.1:0-4569 GCA_966128675.1 uncultured bacterium
GATCGCAGCAAGGAGACTCACGCGCAGCGGTGAGGCTCCGCAGCGGCCGCGATCGGCGGGAGCCGGAGCGCCCCCGCCGCCCGCCGCGCGGCGCGCAGATCCCGAGAGCAGCAGCCGTTACGAGCCCGCCTCGCCGCGCGGGTCTTCCTGCATGAACGGGTACTCGAACGTCGTCGGCGGCACGAACGTCTCCTTGATGGCGCGCGGGCTCACCCACCGCATCAGGTTCAGCTTCGACCCGGCCTTGTCGTTCGTGCCCGAGCCGCGCGCGCCGCCGAACGGCTGCTGGCCGACCACCGCGCCCGTGGGCTTGTCGTTGACGTAGAAGTTGCCCGCCGCGTTGCGCAGCGCGACCGCCGCCTGCTTCACCGCGCGCCGGTCGTTCGCGAACACCGCGCCGGTGAGCGCGTAGCTCGACGTGCGGTCGATGACCTGCAGCGTCTCCTCCCACTTCGCGTCGTCGTACGCGTACGCCGTCAGCACCGGGCCGAAGATCTCCTCGCACATCAGGCGGTACGACGGATCGGTCGTCTCCACCAGCGTGGGCTCGATGAACCAGCCCGTGGTGCGGTCCGCGCCGCCGCCGTGCACGATCGTCGCGTTCCTGCGCGCGTCGTCCAAGTAGCCCGAGATCTTGGTGAACGAGCGCTCGTCGATCACCGCGCCCACGAAGTTGCGCAGGTCGCGCACGTCGCCCTGGCGGATCTGCTCCATCATCGCCACCACGCGCGCCTTCACGTCCGGCCACAGCGACTTCGGCACGTACACGCGGCTGGCGGCCGAGCACTTCTGGCCCTGGTACTCGAACGCGCCGCGCACCATGCCCACCGCGAGCGCCTGCGGATCGGCCGACGGGTGCGCGAGGATGAAGTCCTTGCCGCCCGTCTCGCCGACGATGCGCGGATACGAGCGGTAGCGGCCCATGTTGCCGCCGATCGTCTCCCACATGCTGTTGAAGACGCCCGTGCTGCCCGTGAAGTGCACGCCCGCGAGGTCGGGATGCGTGAGCAGCTGGTCGGAGATCGGCTTCGGCTCGCCCGGCACGAAGTTGATGACGCCCGGCGGCAGCCCCGCCTCCTCCAGCAGGCGCATCACGTACCACGCGCTCAGCATCGCGCTCGACGCGGGCTTCCAGATCACCGTGTTGCCCATCAGCGCCGCGGACGCCGGCAGGTTGCCGGCGATCGCGGTGAAGTTGAACGGCGTCACCGCGTACACGAAGCCCTCGAGCGGGCGGTAGTCGAGCTGGTTCCACATCGCCTGCGTGCTGAGCGGCTGCTCGGCGTACAGCTCCTGCGCGAAGGCGACGTTGAAGCGGAAGAAGTCGATCAGCTCGCACGCCGCGTCGATCTCGGCCTGGTGCGCCGTCTTCGACTGGCCGAGCATCGTCGCCGCGTTGAGCGTGTCGCGCCACGTCGTGGTGAGCAGCTCGGCCGCGCGCAGGAACACCGCCGCGCGGTCCTCCCAGCTCCAGTTGGCCCACTCCTGGTGCGCGTCGCGCGCCGCCTTCACCGCGCGCGCGACGTCCTCGGGCCGCGCCTTGTGCCAGTCGGCCAGGATCTCGCGGTGCGCGCACGGGTTCGTGGCGTGCGCCGTCTCGCCGGTGGTGATGCGCTGCCCGCCGACGACGAGCGGGATCTCGATGCGCTCGCCCGCCATCTGCTGCACGCGCGCCAGCAGCGACGCGCGCTCGGGCGAGCCGGGGGCGTAGCCCTTCACCGGCTCGTTCACCGGCGGCGGCACGCGGCGGTTGCCGGAGAAGCCGGTCACGCCGCCCATCGACGGGACGGGCTGGTCGGCGCTGGCGGCGGTGCCGCCGATGAGCGGCTGCTCGCCGCCGGAGCCATGGGGGACGTGCGAGGGAGCGGCGACGGAGGTCATGCGGGGGCCTCGAGGAGCCTCGGAAGGATCGGTCGGGGGCGCGGAGCGGCCGTGGCCGCGGTCGCGCGCGAGTCGGCGGTAATCTAGCCCGCGCGCGGTTAGCTTTCGGAATGCTGAACCGTGTTCGGCGGCCCGCGCTGCTCGCCGCCGCCCTCGCGCTGTGCGCCTGCACGAACGATCCCGTCGTCTGGACCGAGGCGGCCGAGCGGCGCCTCGTCGTCCCCGCGCCCACCCCCGACCGGCCGATCGCGCACCCCGACGCCGTCGCCGACTCGATGCTCACCGGCGCCCTGGGCACCGCGCTGCCCGCGGCGGCGTCGGCGGTGCCCGCCCTCGCGGCCGCGCCGCCCGATCCCACGGGGACGCGCTGCCCCGCGTCGCTGCACTGGGCCGGCGGCCGCGGCGACGAGCGCGTGGCCGCCTGGTGGGCGGTGCGCGCCGACCGCACGGCCGAGGTGATGGCCAGCCGCTCGACCGACGGCGGCGCGACGTGGGACGCGCCCGCGCGCGTGGACACGCTCGACCGCGGCCACGTCGGCTGCGAGCGCCCGGCGCCGGCCGTCGCCGTGGACACCGTCAACGGCTTCGTCCACGTCGCGTACTCGATGACGGCGCCCGAGGGGAGCGGCGTGTTCTACGCGCACCGCATGGACCCGCGCGCCGCGTTCGAGCCGCCGCAGGTCATCGTCTACGGCGAGCGGCCCGCGACCACGAGCGTCGTCTCGGCCGGCGACCTGGTGCTCGTGGCGTACGAGGACCCGAACACCGGCGGGCGCCCGTTCGTCTCGGTGGCCGTCTCGCGCACGGCCGGGCACACCTGGGACGAGCGCTTCGCCGCGTCGCAGGGCAGCATGTCGGCCGAGCGGCCGCTGGTGCGCGTGCGCGGCCGCGACGTGGCGCTCGGCTGGGTGGAGCGCACGGCCCCGCGTGAGCTGACCACCACCGAGGACCCGCGCACGGCCACCATGGCGTATCCGACGGGCGTCGTCGTGCGCGTCGGCCGGCTGCGGCAGTGACGGGGGTTACACCGGCAGTGACGGCGCGGCGCGCGGCGGTGTAGCGTGAAGCGCGCCGCCCGGCCGGCGTCCGCGTCCTCCTCCCTCCCGCTCCCCGCCCGCCCGTGAAGGTCCTGCTCGCCGAGGACGACCCGATGGTGCGCGACCGCCTCGCGCGCGTCGCGACCACGGCCGGCCACACGGTCGTCGTCGCCGCCGACGGCGCCGCCGCGTGGGACGCGTTCGCGCGCGAGCGGCCCGAGCTCGTGGTGCTCGACCTCGACCTGCCCGGCGTGGACGGCGTGGCGCTGTGCGAGCGCATCCGCGCGACGGACGACGGGACGCGCGCGTTCGTGCTCGTGGTCACGCCGCGCGACGGCAACGCGGACCTCGTGCAGGTGCTGGACGCGGGCGCCGACGACTACATCAGCAAGCCCGCCGACGCCGACCATTTCGCGGCGCGGCTCACGATCGCCGAGCGGCGCATCGGCGCCGAGGCCGCGCGCCGCCGCGCCGAGGAGGCGCTGGCGAAGGCGCGCTACTTCGCCGGCATCGGCGAGATGTCCGTCACGCTGCAGCACGAGATCAACAACCCGCTGGCGGCGCTGCTGGGCCACGCGGCGCTCATCGAGCAGGGGCTGGTGGAGCCCGGCGAGGAGCGCGAGATGCTGCTGGTGATCGTCGAGCAGGCGCACCGCATCGCCGGCGTGGTGAAGCGCATCTCCGCGCTGCGGCATCCGCAGAGCGTCGAGTACCTGGAGGGCGCGTGGATGCTCGACCTCTCGCGCGACGGCGCACGCGACGGCCTGCGCGACGGCGCGCGCGAGACGCCCCCCGCGTCCGACGATCCCCCGACCTCCCCGCTTCGATGACCTTCCTCCTCGGCTCGCACTGCCCGGACACGGGCGGCATCGCCATGGCCGTCCGCCGCGCGGGCAACGCGGGCATGCGCTCGCTGCAGCTGTTCACCGCGGTCCCGAAGTTCTACAACGAGAAGGTCGGCGTGAAGCCCGAGCGGCTGGCGCGCTGGCGCGCGGCGCTCGACGAGACGGGGCTGCAGGCGGAGCACGCGATGGCGCACGCCGCCTACGTGCTGAACGTCGCCACGCCCGACGCCGAGAAGTGGGAGCGCGCGAGCGCGGGCCTCGCGAAGGAGCTGGAGCGCTCGACCGCGCTGGGGCTGGGGATGGTGTGCTTCCATCCCGGCGCCGCCACCGACGGCGACCGCGGCGCGGCGCTGATGCGCGTGAGCGTGGCGATGACGCGCGCGCTGGAGGGCGTCGACGGCCGCACGAAGCTGATGGTCGAGAACACCGCCGGCGCGGGCAGCACCGTCGCGCGCACCGCCGACGAGATCGCGGCGATCCTCGACGGGATCCCGACGGCGCTGCGCGCGCGCGCGGGCTACGGGCTGGACACCTGCCACCTGTACGCGTCGGGCTTCGACCTGGCGCGCGACGAGGGCGCGGTGGCCGAGGTGCTCGACGAGTTCGAGAAGACCGTCGGCGCGCCGCCGGGCTTCTTCCACCTCAACGACAGCGAGGGCGCGCTGGCGTCGAACCGGGACCGGCACGCGCTGATCGGCGAGGGGAAGATCGGCGCGGCGCCGTGCGGGGGGCTGCTGGCCGACCGCCGCGCGCGCGGCGTGCCGCTGATCCTCGAGACGCCGCACGCGGTGGACGAGCCGGCGCTC
>CBHYLO010000424.1:0-4564 GCA_966128675.1 uncultured bacterium
GCGATGGCCGCGCATCCCGCGTGGACCGTCTACCGGCCGGCGCACGTGCACATGGTGGCGCTCGGCTTCGTGACGATGATGATCTTCGGCGTCGCGTACCACGTGATCCCGCGCTTCAGCGGGCACCCGCTGTACGGCCGCCGCGCGGCCGCCTGGCACTTCGGCGCGTCGAACGCGGGCCTCGCGCTGATGGTGCTCGGCTTCGTGCTGCGCGCCGGCGGCGCCGACGCCGGCACGCCCGTCCTCGCCACCGGCGGCGTGCTGTCGGCGCTCGGCGCGTACACGTTCGTGCTGCTGATCTGGCGCACGATCGACGGCCCCGCGCGGCTGCGCGCCGCGGCGAGCCGCGCGCGCGCGGCGACCGCGGGGACCGACGGCGCGCGCCTGCCGCTCGCCCGCCGCGCGTGATGCCCGCAGCGTACTGGATCGCGGTCACGGTGCACGTGCTCGCGGCGCTCGGCTGGCTCGGGGGGATGTTCTTCCTCGGGCTGGTCGGGGCGCCCGTCCTCCGCCAGGTCGAGCCGCCGGCGCTGCGGCAGCAGCTCTTCCAGCAGCTCGGCCTGCGCTTCCGCACGGTGGGCTGGGCGCTGCTCGCGACGCTCGTCGCCACGGGCCTGCTCGTGCTGCACTACCGCGGCCTGCTGCGCTGGTCGGGCGTCCTCGGCGCGCCCGCGTTCTGGCGCACGGCCACCGGCCACGCGCTCGCGGCCAAGCTCGCGACGGTGACGGTGATGCTCGCGGTGAGCCTCGTGCACGACTTCGTGCTCGGCCCCGTCGCCGGGCGCCTGGCCGCCGGATCGCCGGGCGCGCTGCGGATGCGCCGCCGCGCGGCGTGGCTGGCGCGCGTGAACGCGCTCGTCGGCGTCGCGCTGGTGATCGCGGCCGTGCGCCTCGCGCGCGGCTGACGGGAGGGCGTGGCATGACGTCGCTCGTCCGCCGCTTCCTCAAGACCGGCATCGCGTTCCTCGCCGTGGGGCTCCTCATCGGCGGCTGGATGATGGTGCGCCGCGAGCTCGCCGGCGTGTATCCGTCGCCGTACCTGGTGAGCGCGCACACGCACGCGATCCTGGTGGGCTTCGTGATGTCGATGATCCTCGGCGTCGCGCTCTGGATGTTCCCGCGGCCCGAGAAGGGCGACGTGCGCTACAGCCCGCGCGCCGCGGAGGCCGCGTACTGGCTCGTCGCCGGCGGGACCGCGGCGCGCGTGCTGGGCGAGCTGCTGCGCCCCGCGGTCGGCGCCGGGTGGCTGCGCTGGGCCGTGGTGCTGGCGGGGCTCGCGCAGATCGCGGGGCTCGCGACCTTCTTCCACACGATGTGGTCGCGCATCCGCCCGGTGGGCAGCCAGGCGCGCGAGGCGCGCGGCGAGCGGTTCTGACGGATCGTCAGCGCACCGCGATCGGCGCCGTCCAGCGGAACGGCCCCCACGACATCGTGAGTGCGCCGCGCCGCGCGTCGACGGCGTCGATCGCGATCGTGAACCGCTCGACCGGCGTCGCGAGCGTGTCGCTCGTCATGGGCGCGCGCCCGAGGTCGTGCGCGGGCCCGTAGCCCGTGCCCCACTGGCCCGTCTGGCGGTTCACGATCAGCGCGACCCCGTTCGCCCGCGGGAGCGTCCACAGCGTGTACGTGCCGGCGGGCACCGCGAGGCCCGCGAGCGTGATCGGTGCGGACGTCGTGAGCTGCGTGGCGGCGTTCGCGCCGGTGCGCCACACGCGGTCGTACGGCACGAGGTTGCCGAGCAGGACGCGCCCGCGCGCGAGCGGGCGGCCGTAGTCCACGGTGAGCGTCGCGGCGCCGATGGTGGCGCGCACGGTGTCGCGCACGCTCAGCTGCCGCGCACCGCCGCCCCGCGCCTCGAGCGCCGCGAAGCGCTCCGCGATGGGCGCGATCTCCGGCGGCGTCGCCAGTCGCTCCACCGTCACGTCGTACGTCGTGCGCGCGCCCGAGTAGCGCAGCAGCCGGCCCGCGGTGTCGAGCGTCGCCTCGCCCGTGCCCGACAGCCAGTCGTGCGTGATCTCGACCCGGCCGCCGGACAGCAGCCGCACGACGCCGTGGTGCAGCGGGAAGCGGTCGAACTCGCGGTCGACGTAGAACTGCCGCAGCTGCACGGTGTCGCCGGCCGCACGCCCGCTGGCCGCGGCGCGTTGCAATGCCGCGTCGAAGTACAGCTCGTAGAGGGCGTAGCTCTGCGGCACGTGCGCCATCGCCGTCGCGCCGCCCGTGGCGAGCTCGCGCCGGATCGCGCCCGCGGCGTCGCGCTTCGTGACGTGCACCGAGTCGCGCGTCACCTCCGCCTCGACGCGACGGTCGCGCTGCGCCGCGGGCTCGCTGGGCGTGTGGATCTCCATCACGAGCCGCCGGATGCCGCCGTCGTCGCCGAGCGTGATCTCCGCGTGGCGGCGGCGCACGCGCGGGAAGCGGTCGACGGCGTCGACCGTGACGGCGTTCCCGCGGCGCGTGACGCGCTCGACCGCGACGGTGTCGCGCCCCAGGCGCGTGACGAAGCCGTAGCGCTCGGTGGGCCCGGCGGGGCCGCAGGCGAGGAGCGCGAGCGCGGCGAGGGTGAGGCGCGTCATGCGCTCCACGATGGCGCGGCGGCGGCGCGCGCACGAGCGGCTTTGCGTTCCGGAGCCGTCCGCGAGTCGTCAGGCCGCCGTCATGGCGCCGGCGGGCCGCTATTGCGGGAGGCCGCGACCGCTCCGTAAGGTGATGGCGGGAAGCCGCAGGCGCGGCGGGCGCGGGCGCGGAGACGCTTCGAGCGGGAGGGCAGCGCTGGCCACCTTCCAGGCAGGCGACGGCGAGTCGCGCCGGCTGGACGCGGCGCGGGAGCTCCAGGCCCTCACCGACCCGCGCGCGCTGTCGCTGACGTCCGAGCTGCGCGCGGTGACGTGGGACGCCGGCCTCGGACGCGTGCTGGAGGTCGAGGACGCCTCTCCCGCCGCGCTCCGCGACGCGCTGGAGACGCTCGTCCGGCTCATCGAGCGCGTCGCGCCCGGGATGCGCGGCTCGGTGCTGCTGCTCGACGACGACGGCGTCACGCTGCGGCACGGCGCGGCGCCGAACCTCCCGGCGGCCTACTGCCTGGCGATCGACGGGGCGCGCATCGGGCCCGTCGCCGGCTCGTGCGGCACGGCCGCGTACCGGGGCGAGCGCGTGATCGTGCGCGACATCGCGACCGACCCGCTGTGGGCGGCGTACCGCGCGGTCGCGGCGCCGCACGGGCTCGCCGCCTGCTGGTCGACCCCGATCCTCGAGGGCGACGGGCGCGTCCTCGGCACGTTCGCGATGTACTACGACGAGCCGCGCGACCCGACGCCCGCCGACATCGCGCTCACCGAGACGGCGACGCTGCTGGCAAAGAACATCATCGTCCGGGCGCGCGCCGCGGCGGCGCTGCGCGCCCGCACCGAGACGGCGGAGCGGTGGGCGCGCGCGCTGCGCGAGAGCGAGGCGCGCTTCCGGCGGATGGCCGAGACGATCCCCGTGCAGGTGTGGACGGCGCGCCCGGACGGGAGCTTCGACTTCGTGACCGCGCGCACCGCCGACGCCGTGGGGCGCCCGGCCGACGCCCTGCTCGACCACGGGTGGCTCGACGTCGTGCACCCGGAGGACGTCGAGGGCGTCCTCGTGCGGTGGACGCGGTCGCTGCACACGGGCGAGCCGTTCGAGGCGCGCTTCCGCCTGCGCGGGACCGACGGCGCGTACCGCTGGCACCTCGTGCGCGCCCACGCGATGTGCGCGGACGACGGCCAGGTGCTCCAGTGGTTCGGGTGCAACACGGACATCGAGGAGTACAAGCGCCTGGAGGCCGCGCTCGACGCGGCGCTCGCCGACGCGCGCCAGGCGAACCAGTCGAAGGCGGACTTCCTGGCGATGATGTCGCACGAGCTGCGCACGCCGCTGAACGCGATCGCGGGCTACGCGCAGCTGATGCTCGACGACATCCCGACGCCGGCCTCGGAGGGCCAGCGCGACTACCTCCGGCGCATCGCGCGCGGCCAGCAGCACCTCCTCGGCCTCATCGAGGCGGTGCTGCTGCACGCGAAGCTGGAGGCGGGCAAGGTGACGTACAGCCTGGGCGACGTGCGCGCGCACGACGTGCTGGAGGCGGTGGACGCGCTCACCGCGCCGCAGCGCACGGCGCGGCGGGTCGCGTACGTGTGCGAGGAGGGCGCACCGGCGCTCGTGCTCCGCGCGGACCGCGAGAAGCTCGTGCAGATCCTCGTCAACGTGCTCTCCAACGCGGCCAAGTTCACGCCCGAGGGCGGGCGCATCACCCTGACGACCGCCGCGCCGGCGGCCGACACGGGCACGATCACGATCGCCGACACGGGCATCGGCATGTCGCCCGAGCAGCTGGCGCTCGTCTTCGAGCCCTACGTGCAGTTCGACAGCGCGCTCTCGCGGCAGCACCGCGGCACCGGGCTCGGGATGCCGATCAGCCGCGAGCTGGCGCGCGGCATGGGCGGCGACCTCACGGCGGAGAGCACGCCGGGCGCGGGGAGCACGTTCACGCTGACGCTGCCGCGCGCCTGAGCGCGCGCGAGCGGCGCCACCGCTGCGG
>CBHYLO010000425.1:0-4557 GCA_966128675.1 uncultured bacterium
GCACGGGCCAGTCGGCGAACGCGATGTCGATGTACGGCTGCCGGTGGCGGCCGAACAGGCGATTGAGCGTGAAGAGGTAGTGGCGCACGGTATAGACCGCGAGCACCACGAGGCAGACGAACAGCCCGAACGACGCGGCGCTGACGATCACGGCTGCACCTGCCGCCCGCGCGCCGCCTGGCCCCCGCGCGGGCGTCGGCGCCGCTCGGCGCTCGACAGCCAGCTCATGCCCCAGCCGTAGATCGCGACGAAGACGGTCACGTCGAGCAGCAGGCCGAACGCGATGAACAGCAGCGGCAGCACGACCAGCGACGCGCGCGCCGCGACGTAGACGTGCAGCATCAGCTGCAGCGGCAGCAGCACCGCGAGGTGCGCGAGGAGCAGCACCGAGAGCAGCAGCTTCTCGACGAGCGGCACGCCGAAGATGAAGAACGTCAGGCCGAGCAGGAACGGCGCGACGGTCAGCACCACGAGGCCGCAGAGCAGGAAGTCCGTGGCGTACTGCGACAGCGGATACGGGAACGGGCGCGTGCCGAGCAGGAAGAACACGACCGACGTGGCGTGCAGGATCGCGAGCGCGCGCAGCAGCAGCGCCGCGGGATAGAGGCGGCGTGGCAGCGCGAACGACATCAGCCCGATGCCGACGACCAGGCCCGCGTGGCCGAGCAGCTGCGTCCGCGTGGGCCACGCCGCCTCGACCGTGAACTGCGGCAGCGCGACGGCGAGGCCGCCGAACAGCGTGACGACGCGCGTCTCGATCTGGCCCGGCAGGCCGAGCGCGCGCGTGGCGACGCGGAAGAAGTCCTGCCAGAGCGCGAGCAGCTCCGGGAAGAGCAGCAGGACGGTGCCGGCGACGAGGGCGGGCACCAGCAGCAGCTCGAACGCGATGGTGGGCGTGAGCCGCAGCCGGATCATCGCGCGGTGCTGCGGGATCAGCCCACCGCGAACGCCGCGGCGGCGCAGATCCTCGACGAGCTGGGCACGGCGGGCGTCGCGCGGCGGCGCGAGCGCCGCCTCACCAGAAGCGGAGCGCGCCGACGCGGACACCGGTCCTCGTGTAGTACGGGTTGTGGTACGACTCGGCCTGCAGCGACGCGCCCCACGCCTCGGAGGCGCGATGGCGGATGCCGGCGGCGACGAGCGTGCTCGCGAAGTCGCGCGCGACCGGCGCGGCGCCGGCGAGCAGCTGGTACGCCTCGGTGCCGACGTCGGCGCGCAGCGTCAGTGCCTGCCGGCCGCCGTTCAGCAGCCGCGTGAGCGACGGCGCGACGCGGAACGACCGCACGTCGCCCGGGGTGCTCGAGTTCACGCGTCCCGCGAGTTCCGCGACGACGTTCGGCGACGCGTACCACGCGACGGTGGCGACCGCGGCGCGGTCGGCATACAGCGCCTGCGCGTCGACGTAGCTGGCGCCGACGCTCAGCACGACGGCGCGGCGCGCGCCGAGCGCGCGACCGACCAGCAGGTCGGCGCGCGCCTGCGGCAGCGCGAAGCGGCCGGAGCCCGCGCCGCCCGCGGCGACGACGAACAGCGACGGCGTGAGCTCGTGGCGCAGCGAGAGCGCGGCGTACTGCCCCTCGTCGCGGAAGGCCCGCTGCGCGACGACGTCCAGGGCCAGCTGGTCGCGCCGGCCTGCCGGCGTGAGGACGCGCAGATACGCGCCCTGCCAGCCGCCGAAGCCGCCCGTCACCGCGTGCGCGAAGCCGCCCAGCTCCAGCGAGCGCTCGCGCGCCGGCAGCGCGCCGGGCGCGGGTGCCCCGGACTGGGCGGCGACGCGCACCGGAGCTGCCCCGAGCGTCGCGGCGGCCGCGATGCCCGCCACGACGCGAGGCGCTCGCATGGTCACGGCTGTCCGATGCCGCGCAGCGACCGCGGCGTGCGGCGCGAGAGCGTCGGCGGCAGGACGCGCGTCGCCAGTCGCCGCGCGAGCGCCGCGGCGATGCGCACGCCCGCGCGTCCGTCACCGAACGGATTGCGGCCGCCGAGCATCGCGGCGTACGCGTCGCGGGACGAGAGGAGGCGCGACGCGGCGTCGACGATGGTGCGCGTGTCGGTGCCGACCAGCGCGCCGAAGCCGGACGTCAGCACCTCGGGACGCTCCGTGCACTCGCGCAGGATGAGGATCGGCTTCGCGAAGCTGGGGGCCTCCTCCTGCAGCCCGCCCGAGTCGGAGAGCACGAGGTGGCAGCGGCGCAGCACCTCCAGCAGATCCCCATACTCCAGCGGCTCGAGCAGCCGCACGCCGGGCACGCCTTCGAGGCGTGCGCGGAGCACGCGCCCGACCATCGGGTTGCGGTGCACCGGCACGAGCAGCTCGACGTCGGGGAAGCGCTCGGCCAGCTCCACGAGCGCGTCGCACACGTCGGGCAGGCGCCGCCAGTTCTCGCGGCGGTGCGCGGTCACGAGGACGACGCGGCGCGCGGCCCAGTCGACGTCGTGCAGCGCGGCATCGGCGAAGCGCTCGCGCGCCGGCATCATGCGCAGCGCGTCGACCACGGTGTTGCCGGTGACGAGGACGTCGTCGGGGCTCACGCCCTCCTGCAGCAGGTTGTCGGCGGCGCGCAGGGTGGGCGCGAAGTGCAGGTCGGCGACGCAACCGATCATGCGCCGGTTCAGCTCCTCGGGAAACGGCTCCTGGAGCGATCCCGAGCGGAGGCCGGCCTCGACGTGGCCCAGGAGGAGCGACGAGCCGTACGCCGCGACGGCGGCGGCGGCGGCGGAGGTCGTATCGCCCTGCACCAGGACGGCGGCGGGGCGCACGTCGCGGAAGCAGGCCCCGAGCGCGTCCGCCGCGCGATCGAAGAGGCTGCCGATGCCCCCGGCGGTGTGGGCGATGCCGAGCTGGACGTCGGGGCGCAGGCCGAAGCTGCGCAGCGCCTGATCGACCATCTCGCCGTGCTGTCCCGTCGTGACGACGAACGGCGACAGCTCGCCGCCCGTCGTGCGCAGGGCCGCGGCGACGGGCGCGAGCTTGATCACCTCGGGGCGCGTGCCGAGGACCAGGCAGACGCGGCGCGGGGGCATGCGGGAGGGGAGGGGCAGAGCGGGCGGAGGCGGGCGGCGGGCGGCCGCGTGGCGCGGGCCCGGTACCGGTCACAGCCGACGACCATGCACCGCGCGCCGTCACCGAGAAACGGTGGCGGCGCGCGGTGAAACGTCGGTCGGAGCCGGGAGGCCGTCGCGGGCCGCGATGCTCAGGCGCTCGGGACGCGGCGTCGACGGCGGGCGATGCCGGCGAGGGCGGCCAGGCCACCCCCCAGCAGCGCGACCGTGCTCGGCTCCGGCACGACGTTCCGGGCCGGCAGCTCGAAGTTCGCGCTCACGGCCGGGGCGCCGTCCTGGCCGGCGAAGGCGAGGTGCACGTCGTCGACGAAGCCCGTGTACTCGAGCGGCCAGTTGCTGCCGACGCCGATGCTGAGCCCCCAGACCTGCGCGTTCGGCGAGCCCATGCAGAGGGCGTCGCTCGCCCACTCGGCGGTCGAGCCGACCAGGAGCGGCTTGGCGGGGTCGATGACGCCGGCCGTGCAGTCGGTCGCGGCGTAGGTGCGACCGTCGGCGTTGGCGCCGACCCCGGTTCCCGGCACCGCGGCACCGTAGACGCGCCAGAGCCCGGTGTGGTCGCCGTTGACGAGGTCTTCATGGAACCACGTGTCGGTTTGGACAGGCAGGTCCGAGCTGTACCAGCGCTCCCAGATCAGCTCGCTGTAGATCGGGGCGCCCTCGCCCGTGTCCTCGCGGAGGTGGAGGCGCAGGACGGGCGTCTGCGCGAGCCAGGGGGCGTCGGCTCCGTCCATCGACGGCGTGCCGCTGCGGCGCCAGTCGAAGCGGAGCGCGGCGATGTCGACCAGGCGTCCCCAGCTCTGGGTGGCCGGATCGGCGACGGCGGTGAGCCAGAAGGCCCAGTCCGTCATCCCTCCCGCAGTCGACAGCTCCAGCGAGCCGTTGCCGAGCCGGGGGGCGGTGCTGGTGATGGCGCCGCTGCCGCCGGCGCGGCTGTCGTCGTACCAGGCGGGATCCCCGGGGTAGACCGGCGTCTGGGCGGCGGCGGGGGCCGCGAGGGTGAGGGCGAGCGCGGCAGCGGCGGCGATCCGGGACCGGGCGGTCCGGGAGGCGGTCGGGCGAGCGAGGCGGAGGGGCATCTGGTGCTCTCGTGCGTCGGGAGGCGACGCGAAGCGAACGGGTGGGTCGGCCGCCCGCGGGGAGCGGCCGCGGCCATCAGCAGGGCACCGCGCATGCCATGCGGCCGAGCCCGGTGTGAGGGGGGTTTCGCAGGGGGAGGCGCGGCGATCGGGGGCCGGCTGTGGCGTGCACGCCACCGTCCGGTGTGGGATCGCCGCGACACCCACAGTAGGGTCCGCCGTCGTTCCGGTCCAGAGCGCCGGCGAGAAAAGTGACGTCTCTGACAGCTTCGTCATGGCCGGCGGGCGGCCGGCGGCGCGGACGCCCCAGGGTCCGCGCGGGGCCGGCCGGCGATTCGCCGCGCCGGCGGTGGTCCGGCGCGGGGCCTGCTGCACGCCGCGCGACCGCGGCGACATCCCGTGCTCCGCGGCGCCGCGC
>CBHYLO010000426.1:0-4553 GCA_966128675.1 uncultured bacterium
GGTCCGGGCGGCGGGCGTGGTCCCGGCGGTGGTCCCGGCGGCCGTGGCGGCCCGGGTGGCCCCGGCGGGCGTGGCCCCGGCGGCCCCGGCGGCGAGCGTCGCGGGCGTGACGGCGGGCGCGGTGGCGATCAGCGGCAGGAGCGCGAGGGCAGCGACCTGACCGAGAACGTGATCGCGATCAACCGCGTCGCGAAGGTGGTGAAGGGTGGCCGCCGGTTCTCGTTCAACGCGCTCGTCGCGGTGGGCGATGGCCAGGGCCGCGTGGGCTTCGCCACGGGCAAGGCGAACGAGGTCTCGGAGGCGGTCCGCAAGGCCGTCGACGCGGCGCGTCGCAAGATGGTGCTGATCCCGCTGACGGGCGGCACGATCCCGCACGAGATCGTCGGACAGCACGGGGCCGGCAAGGTCCTCATGAAGCCCGCGGCTCCGGGTGCCGGCGTGATCGCCGGCGGCGCGGTGCGCGCGATCATGGAGTGCGCCGGCATCTCGGACATTCTCACCAAGAGCCTCGGTTCGACGAACCCGCACAACATGGTGCTGGCGGCGCTCGACGGGCTCACGCAGCTGACCACGGTCGACCAGATCGCGCGCGAGCGCGGCGTCGAGCCGGACCAGATCGGCTACCGCGCGCGCGTGCTGGCGCGCAAGGTCGAGAAGGCGCCGGCGTCCGCGGTGGAGGTCGTCTAATGCCGCGCACGTTCGTCTGGCACCCGTCGAAGGGGCCGAAGACCACGCCGAAGCCGCTCGCGCCGACGCTCGGGCAGCTGAAGATCACGCAGGTGCGCAGCGGCATCGGCCATCCGCACTGGATGCGCCGGACGCTGGCCGCCATCGGCCTGAAGGGGCACCAGCAGTCGGTGATCCAGGCCGACACGCCGTCGCTCCGCGGCCAGATCAAGCAGGTGCGCCACCTCGTCGAGGTGACGCCCGTGGAGGGTTCGACCAATGGCTGAGCAGAACACGGCCGAGCGCACCGAGCGCATCGGCCTGCACAACCTGACCCCGGCTCCGGGCTCGCACCGGGCGCGCAAGCGCCTGGGCCGCGGCCCGGGCTCGGGCACGGGCAAGACGTCCGGCAAGGGCCACAAGGGCTCGAAGGCGCGCGCGGGCCATCACGGCCCGGGCGGCAACAAGCCGCACTTCGAGGGTGGCCAGATGCCGATGACGCGTCGTCTGCCGAAGCGCGGGTTCAACAACGCGCAGTTCCGCGTGGAGTACCAGGAGGTCCGTCTGGGCGACCTGGAGCTCCTGGGCGCGAACGCCGAGGTGTCGCTCGAGTCGCTGGTCGACGCGGGCCTCATCAAGGCGCGCAAGGGCCCGGCCAAGATCCTCAGCAACGGGGACATCTCGGTGCCGGTGACCGTGCGCGGCGTGAAGGTGAGCGAGGGCGCGAAGGCGAAGATCGAGGCGGCCGGCGGCCGCGTCGAGGCGTAACCCGCACGTCCCGAGGCCCGTTCATCGATGGCTGAGACGAACACCGCGGCAGCGCTGCAGAACGTCTACAAGACGCCGGAGCTCTGGCAGAAGATCGTCTTCACGTTCCTCTGCCTGCTGATCTACCGGGCCGGTGCGCACGTGACGGCGCCGGGCATCGACGTGCAGGCGCTGACCGACTACTTCCAGAGCCAGACGGGGGGCGGTGGCCTCCTGGGGCTCTACGACCTGTTCGTGGGCGGCGGGCTGTCGCGGGCGACGGTGTTCGCCCTCGGCATCATGCCGTACATCTCGGCCAGCATCTTCGTCCAGATCGCCGGGGCGGTCGTCCCGACGGTCGACAAGATGCAGAAGGACGAGGAGGGTCGGAAAAAGCTGAACCAGTGGACCCGCTACCTCACGGTGGCGCTGGCCGCGGTGCAGGGCTACGGCTTCGCGCTGTTCACGCAGTCGCTGCCGAACGCCGTCGCCAACCCGGGCATGGGCTTCATCCTCTCGATGATGCTGGTGCTCACCACGGGCGCGATCTTCGTGATGTGGCTGGGCGAGCAGATCACGGAGCGCGGCCTCGGCAACGGCGCCTCGCTGCTGATCTTCTTCTCGATCATCGAGCGCTTCTGGCCCGGGATCCTGCAGACGTTCAACTTCGTGAGCACGGGCGCCGTGGCGCCGCTGGCGCTGGTGGTGCTGGCGATCGTGATGGTGGCCGTCGTGGCCGGCGTGGTGGCGATCACGATCGCCGCCCGCCGCGTGATGGTGCAGATCCCGCAGCGCACGATGGCGCGCGGCCGGATGCGCGAGGCGACGAAGAACTTCATCCCGCTCCGCATCAACACCGCGGGCGTGATGCCGATCATCTTCGCCCAGTCGGTGATCGTGGTGCCGGGCGCGATCGCGCAGTTCAGCGGCTCGCCGCGGGCGCGCGAGATCGCGGCCTACTTCGATCCGGGCACCGTCTGGTACTTCATCCTGATGGCGATCCTGATCGTCGTCTTCACGTACTTCTACACGTCGATCATCTTCAACCCGGTCGACCTGGCGGAGAACCTGAAGAAGCAGGGCGGCTTCGTGCCGGGCGTGAAGCCCGGCGCCAAGACGGCGGAGTACATCGAGCAGGTCGTGGAGCGCGTCACCTTCCCGGGCGCCATCTTCCTGACGGCGATCGCGCTGCTGCCGATCGTCATCGCGAAGATCATGAACGTCCCATTCCAGTTCGGCGGCACCTCGCTGCTGATCGTGGTGGGCGTGGCGCTCGACACGATGGCGCAGGTGCAGCAGCACCTGCTGCTCCGCAAGTACGACGGCTTCATGAAGAAGGGACGCGTGCGCTTCCGCGGCCGCCAGGCCACGAGCGGCGGGTTCTGACCCCACAGCCGGACGGCGGGGCCGAAGCCGCCCGCGCGGCCCGCGACAGCGGGGGTTGGGGTGCCCGCCACGCCGCACGTGTTTCCCCCCGGGGGGGCCTCGTGGCCCGTTTCCGGCCCCCTGGCCCTCGGACGCGTCCGGGGCCACTCCACGCTCCATCCAGTCATGGTCATCGTCCTGTTCGGCAAGCCCGGCGCAGGCAAGGGCACGCAGGCGCCCCGCCTCGCCGAAGCGCTCGGCGTCCCGATCCTGGCCACCGGCGACGTGCTGCGCGCGGCCCTGCGTGAGGGCACGCGGCTCGGCCTCGAGGCCAAGTCCTACATGGATCGCGGGGCGCTCGTGCCCGACGACGTGATCCTCGGCATCGTGAAGGAGACGCTGCAGTCGCCGCGCTTCGCGAACGGCGCGGTGCTCGACGGCGTCGTGCGCACCGTCCCGCAGGCCGAGGGGCTGGAGCGCGTGCTGACCGAGCTGGGACGCGCGCTGAACGCGGTCCTCGTCTTCGACATCGACGACGAGGAGATCGTGCAGCGCATCAGCGGCCGCCTGGTCTGCGACCAGACGCAGCAGCCGTACGCCGGCTTCGAGGCGGGGACGAAGTGCCCCGACTGCGAGGGCACGCTCGTGCGCCGCAAGGACGACGAGCCCGCGGCCGTGCGCACGCGCCTGGACGTGTACCGCGCGCAGACGCTGCCGGTGCTCGACTGGTACCAGGCGCAGGGCGCGAACGTCCGCATCATCGACGCAGTGGGCGCGGTGGAGGACGTCACCGACCGCGCGCTCGCGGCCGTCGGCCTCCCGACCGGGGGCCAGGGTCGCCCCGCGTGATCGCGCCAGCCTTCCGACACACCGCCGCACCGCAGGTCCTTCCGTGATCCAACTCAAGTCGCAGCGCGAGATCGAGGCGATGGCCGAGGGCGGCCGCATCCTCGGCCGCACGCTGGCCACCCTGCGCGCCGCCGTGCGCCCGGGCGTCACCACGCTCGACCTCGACCTGATGGCCGAGGAGTTCATCCGCTCGCACGAGGGCGCCACGCCGGCGTTCAAGGGCCTGTACGGCTTCCCGGGCAGCGTGTGCATCTCGGTGAACCACGAGATCGTGCACGGCATCCCGTCCAAGAAGCGCACGCTGGTGGAGGGCGACATCGTGTCGCTGGACGTCGGCGTGAAGTACGACGGCTTCTACACGGACGCGGCGGAGACCGTCGCGGTCGGGGCGATCAGCGCGAACGACCAGCGGCTGCTGGACGTGACGCGCGCGTCGCTGGAGGCGGGGATCGCCGCCGCGGTGCCGGGCAACCACGTGGGCGACATCGGCCACGCGGTGCAGACGGTGGTGGAGCGCGCCGGCTTCAGCGTGGTGCGCGAGCTGGTGGGCCACGGCGTGGGCCACGGCCCGCACGAGGACCCGCAGGTGCCCAACCACGGGAAGCCGAAGCGCGGCACCAAGCTGGTGGCGGGGCTCACGATTGCCATCGAGCCGATGGTGAACGCGGGGCTGCCGGGCACGCGCACGCTGCCGGACCGCTGGACGGTGGTCACGGTCGACGGCAAGCGCTCGGCGCACTTCGAGCACACCGTGGCGGTGACGGAAGACGGGCCGCGGATCCTGACGCTGGCGGGGTGACGGCTGCGGGCTGCGGGCTGCGGGCCGCGGATCGGAACCGCGAGCTGCTTTGACCGAAAGAAGAGGAGGGTGCCGGGGGCGACGATGGTCGCGCTCCACGGAGCCTGCACTTCTTCGTGTGATCGCC
>CBHYLO010000427.1:0-4536 GCA_966128675.1 uncultured bacterium
GCGCTGCCGCTGGCACCGCGGAGCACCTGCAGGTTCCGCAGCTGCGGATCCGTCCGCAGCCCGATGCCCGACATCGTCTTCTTGCCGTCGGTGAAGGTAAAGCTGGTGTCGCTGGTCACCTGGTTCGACAGCCGCTCCCAGACGAGCTGCGGCGACGACAGCCGGCGGCGGTCGACCGTGCTGATCTTCACGTCGCCGCGCCCTTCGAGCCGCTGGTTGCGCACGTCGAAGCTCCCGCGCTGCGCGGTCATGACGCCGTTCGAGTCGCCGTTCGCGGTGTAGAAGATCGTCCGCACGTTGCGCAGCTCGATCCGGTTCATCTGGTCGTAGAAGAACGCGGTGTCCGAGACCAGCTGCGCGCGCCGCAGGCCGCCGCTCCACACGAAGTGCCGCAGCCCGAACATGACCTGGTCGGCCGAGTCGGGGATGGCGCTCCGCGCGGGCAGCGTCGGCGGCTTCGTGTCCTGGCAGGCCGCGGCGAGCGCGGTCGCGAGGATGGCGACGCCGACGAGGCGCGACGGGCGGTGGGGCATGTTCGGTGTTCCGTGAAGCCGGAACGCGCGCGCGCCGCTCAAGCGGCGCCCGCGCGCATCAGGTCGTGAAGGTGCACCACGCCCACGAGGGTCTGCGCCTCGTCGACGACGGGCATGGCCATGATCCCGTGGCGCTCCATGCGGTACACCACGGCGCTGCCGAGTTCCTCGGCGCGGGCGGTCTTTGGGGCGCGCACCATGACGTCCCGGACCGGGATCGCGAAGATGTCGTCCTCGCGCTCCATGAGCCGCGTGAGGTCGCCGGCCGTGAAGACGCCGGCGACCCGGCCCTCCTCGACCACGATGGCGATCCCGCGCCGCTCGGCCAGCGCGACCACCGCGCGGCGCATCGTCGCGTCTGGGGCGAGCACGGGCAGGTCGCCGGTGAGCATGACGTCCGCGACGCGCGTGAGCAGGCGCCGGCCGAGCGCCCCGCCGGGGTGCAGCCGCGCGAAGTCCTCGCGCTGGAAGCCCTTCACCTCCAGCAGCGTCACCGCGAGCGCGTCACCGAGCGCGAGGGCGGTCGTCGTGCTGGTGGTGGGCGCCAGGTCGTGCGGGCACGCTTCCTCGCGCACCCACGCGTCGAGCGCGACGTCCGCGTTGCGGGCGAGCGACGACTGCAGGTTGCCGGTGATGGCGATGATGCGGACGCCGAAGCGCTCCAGCTGCTCCAGCAGCGGCAGCAGCTCCGCCGTCTCGCCGCTCTTGGAGAGCAGGATCGCGACGTCCGACGGACCCACGATCCCGAGGTCGCCGTGCACGCTCTCGACCGGATGGAGGAAGGTCGCCGGCGTGCCCGTCGAGGTGAGCGTCGCCGCGATCTTGCGGCCGATCAGCCCCGACTTGCCGACTCCGGCGACGATCACGCGTCCCGGCGACGACCGGATCAGCTCGACCGCCCGCGCGAACGCGCCGTCCAGCCGTCGCTCGACCTCGGCCAGCGCCTCGGTCTCGAGCCGGATGACGCGACGGCCGCGCGCGACGACGTCCTCCGCCGTGCCGATCGCCGGCGCGTGCCGCTCCGCGCGCTCGTCCACCGCCAGCGCGTCGCTCACGGCAGCCCCACCGCGGGCTCGACGTCCGCCGAGCAGACGGCGACGTAGCGCTCCGTGACCTCCTCCCACTGTCCGCGCGCGCGCAGCAGCACCTCGGCGAACTCGCGCACGGCGCCGTGCCCGCCGCGGCGCGACAGGCGGATGCCGTGGCTCGCCGCGCGCCGCGCGTCGTCCGTGGCGTTGCCGACGGCCACCGGCAGGCCGACCTCGCGCAGCACGCCGACGTCGGGCAGGTCGTCGCCGAGGAACGCCATCTCGTCGAGGCCGATGCCGCGCTCGGCGGCGATGCGCTTGAGCGCGGGCAGCTTGCGCGCCTTCGGATCCTGCACGAGATCGTCGACGCTCAGCTCCGCGGCGCGCAGGCGCACGCTCTCCGAAACGCGACCGGTGACGATGGCGACCTTGATGCCCGCCATGCGCATCATGAGGATGCCGAGGCCGTCCTGGATGTCGTAGCGCTTGAACTCCATGCGCTCGCCCGCGACGTCGCCCAGGTAGATGCCGCCGTCGGTGAGCACGCCGTCGACGTCGAGACCGACCCACTTCACGCGCTGCGCGCGCGCGGCGTCGAGCGTGGGTGCGGCATCGTGCGCGCGCCCCGCGGGCGCGGAGATCGTGGCGCTCATGCGCGCGCGGCCTCCCACAGCCGCACCATGCGCGCGACGAGCGCGTCGAGCTGGTCGAGCGGGATCATGTTCGGTCCGTCGCTGGGCGCGTCGTCGGGATGCGGATGCGTCTCCATGAACAGCCCATCCGCGCCGGCGGCGACCGCCGCGGCCGCGAGCGTCGGGATGAACTCGCGGAGGCCGCCGCTCGCGCCACCCTCGCCGCGACCCGGCTGCTGCACCGAGTGCGTCGCGTCGAAGATCACCGGCGCGTCGCACGCCTCGCGCAGCCGCGTGAAGCCGCGCATGTCGACGACGAGATCGCCGTAGCCGAAGAAGGTGCCGCGCTCGGTCACCGCGACCATGTCGCTGGTCGGCAGCGCGAGGCGCTCGTGCCCGCGGCTGGCGCGCCGCACCTTCTGCACGGCGCCGCGCATGCCCTCGGGATGCATCCACTGCCCCTTCTTCACGTTCACCGGCCGGCCGGTCGCACCGGCCGCTTCCAGCAGGTCCGTCTGCCGGCAGAGGAACGCCGGGATCTGCAGCACGTCCACCACCTCGGCGACGGGCGCGCACTGCTCGGGGAGGTGCACGTCGGTGAGGATCGGCAGCCCGGTCGCCTCCTTCACGCGCGCGAGCGCCTCGAGGCCCTGCTCGAGCCCGGGCCCGCGCATCGCGCCCGGGTTCGAGCGGTTGGCCTTGTCGAAGCTCGCCTTGAACACGATGCCGCCCGGGACGCGCTCGGAGAGCCGGGCCAGATGCTCGGCGACGCGGAGGTTCAGCGCGTCGTCCTCGAGCTGGCACGGGCCGGCGATGAGGAAGAGGGCGCCGCGCGGGAAGACCGGCGCGCCCGGCCGACGCGCGCCGGCGGTCGAGGTGACGGAGACGCTCATCGGTCGCGCCTCAGTTGGAGCGGTCGGCCGTCGCCGGCTCGAGCGCCGCGGCGTGCGCCGCGCCCGCGCCGTTCGACGCGCCGTCGCGCGCGCCCGCGTGCCGCGCAGCCGCGCCCACGAAGCCCGCGAACAGCGGGTGCGGACGGGTCGGGCGCGACTTGAGCTCGGGGTGGAACTGGCAGCCCAGGAACCACGGGTGGTCGGCCAGCTCCACGATCTCGACCAGCGAGCCGTCGGGCGACAGGCCGCTGAGGCGCAGGCCGTGGCGCTGCAGCAGGTCGCGGTAGCGGTTCGACACCTCGTAGCGGTGGCGATGCCGCTCGCTGACCTCGTCCTTGCCGTACGCCTCGCGCGCGTGCGTGTCCGGCGTCAGGCGGCACGGGTACGACCCGAGGCGCATCGTGCCGCCCATGTCGGTCACGTGCTGCTGCGACTCCATGAGCGAGATCACCGGGTGCGCGCACTCCGGCGCGAACTCGCTCGAGTGCGAGTCGTCGAGGCCCGCGACGTTGCGCGCGAACTCGATGATGGCCGTCTGCATGCCGAGGCAGATGCCGAAGTACGGCAGCTTCGTCTCGCGCGCCGCGCGAATGGCCTCGACCATGCCCTCGACGCCGCGCACGCCGAAGCCGCCCGGCACGAGCAGGCCGTCGAAGCCGGCCAGCAGCTCGCGCGCGCGCTCGCCGTCCGTGAAGCGGTCGCTGCTCAGCCAGCTGATGTCGACGCCGACGTCCTGCCCGATGCCGCCGTGGATCAGCGCCTCCTGCACGCTCTTGTAGCTGTCGACGTAGTCGGTGTACTTGCCGACGACGGCGATGCGCACGCGCGCGCGCGGCTTCACGACGCGGCGCACCAGCTCCTGCCAGCTCGCGAGGTCGGGCTCCGACGTCTGGAGGCCGAGGCGCTGCACGACGCGCGCGTCGAAGCCCTGCTCGTGGAAGGAGAGCGGGATCTCGTAGATCGTCGGCACGTCGACGCTCTCGATGACGCTCCCGAACTCGACGTTGCAGAAGAGCGCGATCTTGCGCTTCACGTCGTCCGGCAGCGGGCGCTCGGCGCGGCAGATGAGGAAGTCGGGCTGGATGCCGATCTCCATCAGCTCGCGCACCGAGTGCTGCGTCGGCTTCGTCTTCACCTCGCCGGCGGCGGCGATCCACGGCACGAGCGTGAGGTGGACGAACATCGCGTTCGCCTTGCCCACCTCGTGGCGGAACTGCCGGATGGCCTCGAGGAACGGCAGCGACTCGATGTCGCCGACCGTGCCGCCGATCTCCACGATCACGACGTCGTTGCCGGGCGCGATGCGCTTCATCGCCCCCTTGATCTCGTCGGTGATGTGCGGGATCACCTGCACGGTGGAGCCGAGGTACTCGCCGCGGCGCTCCTTGCTGATGACGTTCAGGTAGATCCGGCCCGTCGTGACGTTGTTCGCCTGCGACAGCGAGCGGTC
>CBHYLO010000428.1:0-4526 GCA_966128675.1 uncultured bacterium
GCCGTAGTCCTTCTGCTTGAGGAGCGCGAGCGCCCAGAAGTGCGGCGGCGTCCAGTAGAAGACGATCAGGAACAGGTACAGCGCCGCGAGGTCCACGCGTCCCGTCACGGCCGCCCAGCCGACCAGCGGCGGGAACGCGCCCGCCGCGCCGCCGATGACGATGTTCGACGGCGACGAGCGCTTGAGCCAGCGCGTGTAGATGAAGACGTAGAAGTAGAAGCCCGCGAGCGCGAGCAGCGCCGTCAGCACGTTGACGAAGTGCGCCAGCATCCACGTCGCGGTCGTCGCCAGCAGCACGCCGAACGCGAGCACCGCTTGCGGCGCCATGCGGCCGCTGGGGATGGGACGCAGCCGCGTGCGCGACATGACGTCGTCGATGTCGCGGTCGAGGTACATGTTGACCGCGTTCGCGCCGCCGGCCATCAGGTAGCCGCCGAGCGAGACGATCAGCACCGTCCACCAGCTGGGGCGCCCGGCGACGAACATGGGCGCGACGGTCGTCACCAGCAGCAGCGAGATGATGCGCGGCTTGGTGAGCGCGACGAGGTCGCGGGTGAGCGACGTCGTGCGGGCCTCCTCGATCACGGCGCCGGTCATCGGGCGGGCTCCATGAGCGGCGAGCGTGAGGCGTCGAGCGTCGAGCGTGGTGCCGTTCCCTCGCCGCTCACCGCTCGCCGATCGCCGCTCGCGCGTCTGGCGACGTAGGCCATCGTGAACGTCGCCAGCCAGATCGCGATGCCGGTCGCCTGGTGCACCGAGCGCACGTGCGACGGGAAGCCGCCGAGCACCATCCACGCGGCCCACACGACCTGCAGCAGGCCGAGGCCCGCGGCGATCGCGGCCAGGCGGCGCACCGTGAGCGCCTCCCCGCGCTTGCGGAAGGCGAACGGCAGGCCGATCAGGTGCAGCACCAGCAGGTAGGCGAGCACGCGGTGCGTCAGCTGCACGTGCTGCGGCCCGCCGCCCAGCGAGCCCTCGCCGCACAGCGGGAAGCCCGCGCAGGCGACGGCGGCGTCCGGGATCTTGGCGGTGAAGGCGCCCATCGTGACGACGAGGATCGCCAGCGCCGCGGCGACGAACGCGCCGCGCGCGGCCTTCGGCGTGCCGCTGCCCGGCAGCGCGTGGCCGGCGCCGAGGCCCCCGGCGCGCACCGCGGTCGCGGCCAGCGCGGCCAGCAGCGAGGCGGCGATGAGCTTGTGCACCACCGTGGCCCAGGGCGGGTTGACGGTGAACACCGTCACCGCGCCGAAGCCGGCGGCGAAGAGCACGAGGCCGAGCGAGAGCAGCGCCGCGCGGAGCGCGCCGCCCGCGCCGCCGACGCTCGCGCGGCGGCGCCACGCCAGCGTGACGAGCACGCCCACCGCGACGATCAGCACGGAGGCGAGCAGCCGGTGCGTCCACTCGATCACGAGGATCGGGAGGTCGAGCGGCGGGAACCAGTACTCCTGGCCCGTGCGCGGGTCGGCGCAGCGCGGCCAGCGGTCCTTGCATCCCATCCCGGAGCCCGAGATGCGGACGAAGGCGCCGAAGACGATGTGCACGAACGCGACGACGAGCGCGACGGCGGCGGCGCGGCGCACCGCCAGCGACTCCCGGAGGGTGGCGGGGCTCACGCGCGCACCTCGGCGGCGACGGCGCCCGTCGTGGCGGTCGCGGGGTGCATCGCGCGCCACGTCAGCACCAGCACGCCGGCGACCGCGAGGGCGGGGAGGAGCGCCCAGGCCAGCTCGGCGGGGCGGCGGGCGGGGGCCACGCGCGCGCCGGCGGGAAGCTCGGGCTGGCGGGCCACCAGGACCGAGCGCGTGATCGCGACCTGGGCGACGGCGCAGGCGACGACGGCGATCCAGAAGACCGCGTCGGCGACGTTCGGGGTCATATCGATGCCATCCACGCGGCCGGCTCGCACCGGGCAGGCGCCCGGCGGGCGGCCGCGAACTGGGACAGGAAGAGTCGGGGTTCGAGCCCGTGAAAGGTCGCCGCGCGGGGCGGCGACTTCAAGCGGCCCGGGGCCGCCGCGTGCGGCCGGCGGGGGCCGGCAACTGCTTGGCCGGCCGGAGGATGCGCGGCGGGTGCGGATTCCGTTCGACCGGCGCCCGCGCCCCCCGCGCCCCCTGACCGCCGTGTGGTCCGCACGTTACCGTTGGCGCCATGTCCGCCATCCCCTCGCCAGCCGGCGACGTCGCCGCGCCCGTCGTCGACGCCGGCACCGGCCGCACGCCCGGCTCCCGGAGCACGCTCCCCCGCCAGATCGGCCTCTGGAGCGCCGTCGCGGTGCTCATCGGCTCGACCATCGGCTCGGGGATCTTCCGGTCGCCGGCCGGGATCGCGGAGCGCCTCCCCGGCCCACTCCCGATGTTCTCGGTGTGGATCGTGGGCGGGCTGTTCGCGCTCTGCGGCGCGCTGACGCTGGCCGAGATCGCGAGCGGCCGCCCCGAGACGGGCGGGATCTACGTCTTCATCCGCGACGGCTGGGGGCGGCTGCCGGCCTTCCTCTTCGGCTGGGCCGAGCTGTCCGTGATCCGCGCCGCCTCGCTCGGCGCGATCTCGACCACGTTCGCCGAGTACGCGCTGCGGGTGCTGGGCTACGACCCGTCGCAGGCGCCGTACGACAACTGGGTGCACTGGGTGGCCGCGGGGGCGATCATCGTCACCTCGGTGTTCAACTACCGGGGCGCGAAGACCGGCTCGCTGGTGCAGAACGTCACGACGATCGCCAAGTACGGCGGGCTGCTCTTCATCATCCTGCTGGCCCTGGCGATCGGGCTGCCGCAGACCGGCGGGGCGAACTTCACCCCGGCGACGCCGCCCGGCAGCTTCGCGGTGGGCGCCTTCGGGCTGGCGCTGGTGAGCGCGCTCTGGGCGTTCGACGGGTGGGCGGACCTCAGCTTCGTCGCCGGCGAGGTGAAGGACCCGCGCCGCACGCTGCCGCGGGCGCTGATCATCGGCACCGTGCTGGTGATCGCGATCTACCTGCTGGCCAACGTCGCCTACCTCGCGGTCATGTCGATCGACGAGATCCGGGCGTCGCGGCTGGTGGCGGCGGACGTGGCGCAGCGGCTGATCGGGGCGCCGGGCGTGGTGTTCGTGGCGGTGACGGTCATGCTCTCGACCTTCGGGACGCTGAACGGGACGCTGCTGACGGGCCCGCGCATCTTCTTCGCGATGGCCGACGACCGGCTCTTCTTCGAGCCGGTGGCGCGCGTGCACCCGCGCTTCCAGAGCCCGTACGTCGCCATCCTCATGACGGCGGGGCTGGGCGTGGCGTTCGTGATGCTGCGGACGTTCGAGCAGCTGGCCGACGCCTTCGTGACGGCGATCGTGCCGTTCTACGCCCTGGGCGTGGCGGCGATCTTCCGGCTGCGGAAGCAGGCCGGCTACGAGCCGCCGTTCCGGGTGCCGCTGTACCCGGTCGTGCCGCTGCTCTTCATCGCGGCCTCGCTGTACCTGCTGGGGAACGCCCTCCTCGACCCGGCCAGCCGGTGGGCGACGGCGGGGACGCTGGGGATGGTGCTGCTGGGCGTCCCGCTCTACTACCTGACGGTCGGCCGCCGGGGGCGCTGAGCGCCCCGGAGGCCCCGGATCCCGGCGCCCGAGGCGCCCGAGGCGCCCGATCCCGGCGCCCGAGGCGCCCGATCCCGGCGCCGTCCCGGCGTCCGCCGGGGTGACCCCCCGGGCGGGACGGGAGGGCCGCATCGCGTGACCGGGCGCACGCTGCCGGGGTCCATTTGCGGCGTGGGCCAGCGGTCGGGGCCCGTGACCGGCCGGTTACGGGGTCGCGTTGACCCTCACGCGCGAGCCCGGCTACCTTTGGGGCGCGTGAAACCGGTGCGGGCCCCGCCAGCTGTTCCCACCTCCCTTGGGGCGCCGCACCCGAAGTTCCTCGGCTCGTGGCCGTGCCACGACTCGCGGAGCGTCCGCCGGGCCGGGTGTTGCAGCGTCACGCGCTGCAGCGCAGCATCGCTCCGAACGCGTCGGCGGGATCACTCCTCACTTCGGACGCACAACATGCGCTTTACTCGTTGGATGCCCCTGCCGGTCGCGGCGTTTGCCGTGCTCGCCAGCGGGACAGTCGTGCAGGCCCAGGTCACGACCGGCTCGATCGGCGGTCGTGCGGTCGGGCCTGAAGGCAATGCGCTCGAAGGGGTCCAGGTCCAGATCGTCAACCCGTCGACGGGCGTGACGACGGGGGCGCTGACCCGGAACGACGGCCGCTACGTCGTCCAGGGCCTCGAGGTCGGCACGAACTACCGCGTCACCGCGCGCCGCATCGGCTTCGCGCCGCAGACGATCGCGCCGGTGCGCGTCACGCTCGGCCAGACGACGCCGGTCAACTTCTCGCTGCAGACGCAGGCCGCGCAGCTGTCGGCGGTCACGGTGACGGCGGCGAACGACGCCGTCATCTCGACGTCGAAGACCGGCACCAGCACGACGATCTCCGACTCCGCGCTGCGCCGCCTGCCGACGCTGAACCGGAACTTCCAGGACTTCGTCCAGCTCGTCCCGCAGGTCTCGACGACGACCGGCTA
>CBHYLO010000429.1:0-4514 GCA_966128675.1 uncultured bacterium
GAGCGACCTGAAATTGGCGCGTGCGGAGACGCGCAGCGGCTCCGCCGCGCCAATTTCCGAGCCGGCGGGCACCCCCACGCCCCGCGACTACGGTACCAAAGAACGCAGCCACTAACTTGAACCGCATGCGCACCTACGACTTCGTCACCGCGGACGTCTTCACCGACACGCAGTTCGGCGGCAACCAGCTCGCCGTGATCCTCGACGCGCGCGGGTTGAGCGATGCGGTGATGCTCGCGGTCACCCGCGAGTTCAACTACTCCGAGACGACGTTCGTGCTGCCGCCCGAACGTGGCGGCGCCGCGCGGGTGCGCATCTTCACGCCCGGCGCCGAGGTGCCGTTCGCGGGGCATCCGACCGTCGGGACGGCGCACGTGCTGCTCGCCACCGGCGCCGTACGCTGCGACGGCACCGAGATGACCGTCGTGCTCGAGGAGCTGGTGGGCGACGTGCCCGTGAAGGTGCGGCTGCCGCACGCGTCGCCCGTCGGTGGCGGCGTCGAGCCGACGTTCGCGCAGCTCTCCGTCGCGTCGCTCCCCGAGGAGCGCCCCGCGCCGTCGCGCGCCGCGCTCGCCGAGGCGCTCGGCCTCGCGGCCGAGGAGATCCTCGATGGGCCGTACGCGCCCTGCATCGCCAGCTGCGGGCTGCCGTTCGTGCTCGTGCCGCTGGCCAGCCACGACGCCGTGCGCCGCGCGCGCATCCGCCACGACGCGTGGGAGCGCGCGCTGCCGCCCGACGCCTGGAGCCGCGAGCCGATGGTGTTCGCGATGGGCGCGCCCGACGAGGCGGCGGCGCGCGCCGGCGTCGACGTGCACGCGCGCGTCTTCGTCCCCGGCCTCGGCGTCCCCGAGGATCCGGCCACCGGGTCGGCGAACGCGGCGCTCGCGGGCTACCTCGCCGCGCGCACGCCGCGCCTCGACGGCACGCTGCGCTGGACCGTCGCGCAGGGCCTCGAGATGGGCCGGCCGAGCCGGCTGGAGCTGGAGGCCGACAAGCGCGGCGGCGAGATCACGGCGGTGCGCGTCGGCGGCAGCGCCGTCGTCGTCAGCACCGGCACGCTCCGCGTCCGCTGACGTGAGCGCCGGACTCGGCGACCGGTGGCTGCGCGGGGAGACGCTGCCCGGCGTGGCGTTCGCGCTGCACGACCGCGTGGCGATCGTCGGGGGGTCGCGCGACGGACAGGGCGGCACCGTCGCGCTGCTGCTCGCGGTCGTGCCGCACCCGCTCTACCTGGTGACGCTCGACGGCGGCGCGGGCGAGCTGAAGATCCGGCAGTCGTCGCTGCGCCCGGCCGACTGAGCGGGGCGACGGCTCAGGCGCCGCCGCCGCGGAACCGCCCCGCGTGCCGCTCGCCGAGGAGGACGAAGATCCCCGTCGCCTCGCCGTAGACCGTGCCGTCGGGGCCGACGAGGCGCGCGCGCACCGACGACTTCCGCTCGTCCGCCGGGCCGGCGGTCGTCTCGACCCGCCCCGTGAGGCCCAGCGGCACCGGGTGGCGGAAGTCGACCTCGATGTGCGCGGCGACGGCGGCGCGGTGCGCGAGCCAGACGGCCAGCCCCATCGCCTCGTCGAGCACGGCGGCCACGCTCCCCCCGTGCGCGTGCCCCGGCGGCCCCTCCGCCTTGGGGCCGAACCAGACCTCGGCGCGCAGCTCGGCCGGCTGGGCGGCGGTGGCGTGCGGGACGTCCGCCGCGCGCGCCTCGTAGCGGATGCGCAGGCGGTCGCCGTGCGGGTCGTTGGCGACGAACGAGCGCGTCGCGAAGGCGGCGATCGTGCGGCCGACCGGATGGGCGTCGAGCGGGCGCCAGCCGTCGTCGACGGCGGCCGGCGGTGTGTCGGGGGGCGTGAGCGTCACGTGCGGGGCGAGGGGGGAGTCGGTCGGCCGCAGTCTGCACGGGCCGCCCCCGCCCCGCCAGCCATCGCCGCGTGGGCGGGAGTCAGGCGAGTCCGGCCGGCTCGCGCGGCGTGTCCTCCGACCCGTGCGCCGGCGGGTGCGCCAGCGCGTCGGCCGGCGCGAGGTCGCGCAGCGTCAGCGCGCGGATGCCCTCCGGCGGCGTCGCGTCGGCGGGCGGGGTGCGGCGGTTCGCGAGCCCGATGTTGCGCGCGTTCGGGCGGGCGTCGTGTTGCTCCTTCGGCGTGGCCATGGCAGCTCCGATGGTCGGGGCTTCGCGACCGGCACGCGCCGTGCCGTGCTCGGGAGCGACCGTCGATCCCCAGCCCGCGCCTGCCCCGCGCCAGCCACGCGTCGCGCCCCATGTCGATCCCGCCCGCTCCCACGTCACGTGCGCAGCTGCTCGCGCGCGCCCGTCTCGAGGCCCGCATCGCACGCGGGCGCCCGGCGTTCGTGCGACGCGCCCGGTTGCTGCCGCTCGGCGTGCCGCTGGCGGTGCTGGCGGCGGCCGGGGTGGCGCTGACCGTCGGCACGCGGCCGCAGCCGGTGTGGCGCCGCTACAGCCGGCGCGCGCGGCGCGAGGACCTGCAGCGCACCACCGCGCTGGCGCTGCTGGCGGCCGGCGGCGCGCTGGGCGCGACTTGGCTCGCCGCGCGGGCCGAGTGGGCGCGGCACGAGCGCCGGCACCGCGAGGACCACCAGTGGTGATCGCCCCGCGGTGACCGGCGCCCGTTGAGCGCGGCCGCCCGCGGGCGGCCCGCCGTGTCCGTGGTCGTCAGCCCTTCTTCGGCTTGACCGAGTCGCCCACCGCGACGGGCAGCTGCAGCTGGAAGCGGAACTCCTGCCGCACGAGCTGCCGCACGCGCTGCCCGCTCAGCTCCGCCGGCCGGAACTTCATCCCGGCCAGGCAGTCGCGCACCGCGCGCGTGAACAGCGGGTGGGTCGACGTCACGACGCGGAACGAGACGGAGTCCGCCAGCCCGGTCGTGTCGACGATCCACTCGGCGATCACGGAGCCCTCGGTGTTCGACGCGCGCAGCGCCTCGGGATAGCGCGGCCCGGCGCTCGACGGATCGCGCTCGACCTCGATGTCGAGCTCCGACGCGACGAACACCGGGCTCCCGTCGACCGGCGGCCCTTCCTCGGCCAGCTGGACGGGAGTGGCGCGGCCGCCGCCGTCGCGGACCGCGGGCGCGAAGCCGCGCGGGTCCACGGGCAGGCTCTTCGCGCCCGCGCCCTCGCCGCTCCCCTCCCCCGCCCAGCGCAGCTCGGACGTCCCCTCGGCCGGCGGGGCCTTGGGGAGCAGCGGCAGGAAGAAGACGACCTCCTTCGTCTCGCCGAACGACCCGTCGCCGGTGGACGACGGCGCCGTGGCGACGAGCGACACCACGAGCGTGGCGTGGGCCGCCGCGCTCCAGAGCGTTGAGGCGCCCAGCCACAGCCGGTGCCGCCCCGATTCGATGAGATGCAGACCCACCGGGCCCTCCTTGAGTCCCGATGCCGCTACCGTACCGTGCGTCCCGCGGACGCACAATGGGCAGTACGTCCCGTACGGGCGCTCATGTTTCGCGCCATCCGGCGCCCCGCCACTCCCGACCTCCGCGCCTGCCCCCTCCGTGTCCCAGCAGCCCGACCCTTCCGTAGACCTCACGACCCGCGCCGCGGACACCGCCGCCGCCACGGCGCGTCCGCGCGTTGACGGATCCCTGACCGGTCGGACCGCGCTGGTCACCGGCGCCGGCCGCGGGCTGGGCCTGGCGATGGCGACCCACCTCGCGCGCGCCGGCGCCCGCGTCGCGCTGGTCGCCCGCTCGCACGCGGAGATCGCGGCCGCCGCCGCCGCCCTGCAACGGGACGGCGCGACCGCGCTCGCCATTCCCGCCGACGTTACCGACGCCGACGCCGTCGAGCGCGCCGTCGCGGCGGCCGAGTCGGCGCTGGGGCCGCTCGACCTGCTCGTGAACAACGCGGGCGACGGCGCGGTGCCCGGCCCCGTCTGGGAGGCCGACCCCGCGCGCTGGTGGCGCGTCTTCGAGGTGAACCTCCTCGGTGTCTTCCTGGGGACGCGCGCGGCGCTGCGCCGCATGGTGCCGCGCGGGCACGGCCGCATCGTGAACGTCTCCAGCCGCGCCGGGAACGTGGCGGTGCCGTTCGCCTCGGCGTACTCGACCAGCAAGGGCGCGCTCACCCGCTTCACCGAGATCGCGGCGGCGGAGGCGCGCCCGCACGGCGTGCAGCTGTTCGCGCTGGAGCCGGGCACCGTGCGCACGGCGATGACGGAGACGCTGCTGGAGTCGGAGGCGGGCCGGACCTGGCTCCCCTGGTACCGCCAGACCTTCGACGCCGGACAGGACGCGTCCCCCGACGAGGCGGCCGCGCTGGTGGTGCGCCTCGCCCGCGGCGACGGCGACGCGCTGTCGGGCCGCTTCATCAGCCGCGCCGACGACCTCGACGCGCTGGTCGCGGAGGCGGAGGCGATCGCGCGCGACCAGAAGCTGGTGCTGCGGCTGAACCGATAGCGGCCCAGCGCTGCGGGCTGCGGGCTGCGGATGGACTCCGGGCCCTCGGCGGCCGGTGTCGCGCCCCACCTGCGCGAACTACTCGTGGGGACTACGGATGCTCC
>CBHYLO010000430.1:0-4489 GCA_966128675.1 uncultured bacterium
CGGAAGGACCTGCGCAATGCGGTCGAGGCGGCGCACAAGGCGAGCGGCTGGGCGCGCACCACGGGCCACGCGTGCGCGCAGATCCTGTACTACATCGCCGAGAACCTCGCCGCGCGCGGTGACGAGTTCGCGGCGCGGCTGAGCGCGATGACCGGCGGCGACGGCGCGGCCGAGGTGCAGGCGGCGGTGGCGCGGCTGTTCACGTACGCGGCGTGGGCCGACAAGTACGACGGCGCGGTGCACGACGTCCCGATCCGCGGCGTCGCGCTCGCGATGCACGAGCCGATCGGCGTCGTCGGCGTCGCGGCCCCCGACGAGTCGCCGCTGCTCGGCCTCGTCTCGCTCGTCGCGCCGCTGGTGGCGATGGGCAACACGGTGATCGCGATCCCGTCGGAGCGTCACCCGCTCGCGGCGACGGACTTCTATTCGGTGCTCGACACGAGCGACGTGCCGGGCGGCGTGATCAACATCGTGACCGGCGAGCGGGACGCGCTGGCGAAGGTGCTGGCGGAGCACGACGACGTGGACGCGGTGTGGTACTTCGGCGGCGCCGAGGGCGCGGCCGCGGTGGAGCGCGCGTCGGCGAGCAACATGAAGCGCACCTGGGCCGAGTGGGAGCCGCGCGACTGGGCGAGCGCCGATGCCGAGGGGCGCGAGTTCCTGCGCGCCGCGACGCAGGTCAAGAACGTGTGGGTGCCCTACGGCGAGTGATCGCCGCGCACCACCGCTGCACGCACGAGGCCCCGCGGCGCATCGCCGCGGGGCCTCGTCGTTTCCCTCGTGCGCCCGGTGTCAGCGCAGCCGCACCATGCGCGACGGACTCTGCACGCCGGTGGGCGTGATCGCGGAGACCGCGACCGCGTTCGCCACCGCGCCCGGCGCCAGCTCCGCGCTCAGCCGCCGCTCGGCCGCGGGCACGACGCGCGTGTGCCACGTCCCCATTGAGTCGAGCAGCTGCACCGCCCACCAGCGCACGCGCAGCGTGTCGCCCGGCAGCACGGAGAGCGCTGGCCCGCGCGGCGCGCCGAGCTGCGCGCCGCCGTCGCCCGGCGTCGCCGCGGGGTCGGGGCACCAGGGCGTGACCTCGGGCGCCGCGGGCGGCGTGGGGCCGAGCCACGGGTTGGCGGGCGGCAGCGCGGGCATCGCGTAGAGCGACGTCGCCAGCCGGTCGCCGAGCGCGCCCTGCGCCTGCGGCATCAGGGTGGACATGCGGAAGTGCACGTGGCCCTGCGCGTCGGGCCGGCCCTCGCGCGCGGCGCGCAGCCACTCGATCTGCGACGTGATCGCGCCGCTGGACCAGGGCGCGCCGCGCGAGGCGACGCGCATCGTCAGCAGGCCGGGGTAGACGTGGCGGTTCTGCACGTTCTCGCGGCGCCACCACTCGTCCAGCCGGCGGAAGCGCTGCTGCTCGCCGTCGAGCTCCCAGTAGAGCTGCGGGGCGACGTAGTCCAGCCACCCCTCGCGCAGCCACTTCCGCGAGTCGGCGTAGATCTCCGCGTACGCGTCGAGGCCGTAGACGCCGGGCGCCGCGCCGGGACGCCAGATGCCGAACGGCGAGATCCCGACCGCGACCTCCGGCTTGCGCGCCTTCACCTCGCGGTAGAGCGCCGCGACGAACTGCGACACGTTGTCGCGCCGCCACGCGTCGCGCTCCATGCCCGTTCCGCGCCCGAAGCGCGCCCACGACGCGGCGTCGGGGAACTGGATCGTCTCGGTGCGCGTGACCGTGCGGCGGCGCTTCCCCTTGCCGACGCGCGTGCGGATCGTGCGCTCCTCGCGGTACGGGTAGAAGTAGTCGTCGATGTGCACGCCGTCGACGTCGTACCGGTCGACCACCTCGAGGATGTCGGCGAGCACCTGCTGCCGCGCCGCCGGGAAGCCGGGGTCGATCCACTGCTGCGAGCCGTAGCGCACGATCCACTGCGGGTCGTGCCGCGCGATCGCCTGCGCGCCCACCGCGGCGCGCGAGCGGTTGGGCGGCGCCGCGCGGAACGGGTTGAACCAGACGTGCACCTGCAGCCCGCGCGCGTGCGCCTCGCTGAGCGCGAACGCCAGCGGATCGAAGCCGGGCGCACGCCCGCCGGGACCGACCAGGTACGTCGACCAGGGCACGCGCGTGGTGGGGTAGAGCGCGTCGGCCGCGGTGCGCACGTGCAGCACGATCGCGTTCAGCCCGATGTCCGCCGCGCGCTGGATCGCCGCGCGCAACTCGGCCTGCGACGTCGCGTCGTCCATCCCCGGGCGCGTCGGCCACTCGCCGCCGTCGACGGGCGTGATCCACGCCGCGCGGAACTCGCGCGGCAGCACCGGCGGCGACTCCAGCGTGCCGGCGTCCAGCAGCACCGGGCACTCCGCCGCGCGGAGCGGGGCCGAGGCGACGGGCTCGGACGACGCCGGGCCGGCGGTGGCGACGAGCAGGGGCAGCGCGGCCGCCGGCAGCAGGCGGCGGGCGACGCGGCGGGGCGCGCGGTCGGGCGGGAGGGACGGAACCGGCACGGTACGGCGGGAGGCGGCGGGCGGAGGCACGAACGGGCGGACCGGCGGCACGTCGGGACGCCCCGCTAAGTTGGGCGTCATACCCGCGATCCCGCAAAACGGCGCGAAATCGACGCGCCGCCCGCCACGGCGGCCATTCCCGCCGGGACCGTCCCGCCGCAGTCCATGCCCGTGCCCTCCCTGCGCGCCCTCGCGCGCCGTTCGCTCGTCGCCATCGCCGCCCCGCTCGCCGTCCTGGGGATCGCCTCGTGCGGGGGCAGCCGCCCCGCCAGCGCCGTCCTCGCGCCGACGGCCACGCTCCCGCCGCTGGAGCCCGCCGTCCTCGCGCTGCCGATCACCATCCAGACGAGCGCCGTCGTCGCCGCGATCGAGAAGGCGCTCCCGCGCGCCGACAGCCTCGATCGGGCGCGCTGCCTGACGCTCGGCGGCGTCGTCTGCCACCAGTACGCGTATCGCCGCGATACGCTGCAACTGCGCGTCACCGGCGACCGCGTCGACATGCTGGCGCGCCTGCGCTACCGCGGCCGCGTCGCGCTGCCCACGGGCGGCAGCGTCGGCAGCTGCGGCTTCGCGCCCGAGCCCATGCCGCGGGCCGAGCTGCGGTTCACGACCTCGCTGTACTGGCGGAGCGACTGGCGGCTGGCGACGCGCGCGACGCAGCTCACCAGCGCGATGCCCGACCCGTGCGAGGTGACGCTGCTGCGCGTGGATGCGACGCCGCTGATGAAGCGCATCGTCGACTGGCAGCTCGGCCGCGCGGTGTCGCAGGTGGACTCGGCGTTCCCGGCGCTCGCGGACCTGCGCGCCGCCGCCGACTCGATGTGGCGACAGCTGCAGGCGCCCGTGCCCGTGGACTCGGCCGGCACGGCCTGGCTGCTGATGTCGCCCGAGAGCGTCGCGCTGGCGCCCATCGAGGGGCGGGGGACGGCGATCCACTCGGGCGTGACGCTGGTCGCGCGGCCGCGCATCGTGAGCGGTCCGCGCCCGCAGGTGACGGTGCGGCCGCTCCCGCCGCTGGCGCTGGCGCGTCCGGCGACCGGGCTGCGCGTGCCGGTGCAGATCGAGCTGCCGTTCGCCGAGATCGCGCGGCAGTCGGCGGCGCTGCTGGCCACCGAGACGGCGGGGCAGCCCCTGCGCGTGACGGGCGTCGAGGTCGTGGGCGCGGGCGACAGCGCGCTCGTGCGCCTCGCGCTGGAGGGCCGCATGAACGGCGCGCTGACGCTGGTCGGCCGGCCGCGCTACGACGAGACGTCGCGCACGCTGATGTTCGACGACCTCCACTACAGCGTCGAGAGCCGCGATCGCATGACGCGCCTCAAGGCCACGCTGGGGGCGCCGCTCATCAAGCGCGCGATCGACCAGGCGACGGGCGGCGGGAAGCTCGCCCTCGGGCCGCAGCTGGATGCGGCACGCGCGCAGCTCACGCAGCAGATGAACCGCGCGCTGGCGCCGGACGTGGCGGTCGGCGGCGGGGTGCGCAGCCTGCGCGTCACGGGGCTGCACACGTCGCCCACCGCCTTCGTCGTGCGGGTGCTGCTGGAGGGCGACGCGGGGCTCTGGGCGCGCTGAGCGCGGGTCGCCCCGCGCGCGCTCAAGTCGCCCGCGCGGGCCGCCGATCCTCAGGGTGATCCGCCGCGCGCCGGCACTCCGCCGTCGCGCCGGCGGCTGCCCTGAGGTGTCGCATGCCGATCACCGTCGCCGTCGTGGGTTGCTTCGTGCTGGTCGCGTGCGCGGGGCGCACGCTCTGGCGGCCCGCACCCGTTCGCGCGCGCGTGCGCCCCTCGTCGCCGGTCCGTCCCGCGCGCCGATGACCGCTCTCGCACGACGCTTCCTCGCGCTCCTGATCGGGGCGCTGGCCCTCGGCCCGCTCGCGGCGCCCGCCGTGGCGCAGGACCCGCTCTGCGCGCCGCCGCCGCCGCTCCGCCTCGCGAGCCGCATCTCGACGCGCGCGCCGGCGGTGCGCCGCCCGGTGCGGAAGCCGGTGGCGAGGCCG
>CBHYLO010000431.1:0-4485 GCA_966128675.1 uncultured bacterium
GCGTTCATGTTGGTCGACGTGCCCGCGCCGCCCTGGATCATGTCGACCAGGAAGTGCTCGTGGTGCCGCCCGCCGCGCACCTCGCTCGCCGCCTGCACGATCGCCTGCGACAGCTCGGGCGCCAGCAGCCCGAGCTCCTGGTTGGCCAGCGCGGCCGCCGTCTTCACCGCCGCCAGCGCCTCGACCAGCTGCGGGAACTCGCGCAGCGGCACGCCGGTGATCGGGAAGTTCTCCAGCGCGCGCATCGTCTGCACGCCGTACAGCGCGTCCGCCGGGACGTCGCGCTCGCCCAGCAGGTCGTGCTCGCGGCGCGTCGCGCCGCCGGCGAAGCCCATCGTGCGCCCGCGGCCCACCAGCGTCGCGTCGGCGCTGCGCAGCCGCTGCGAGATCGCCCGCGCCGCGCGCGCCACCAGCGCCGCGTAGATCGGCGGGTTCTCCTTCATCAGCTCGTCCAGCTGCGGGCGCGTCATCACGGCCGCATCGACCGGCGACAGCGCGCGCGCGGTCGAGCCGTGCCGGCCCGCCTCGCCCAGCAGCAGCCCCTCCCCCACCCCCTCGCCCGCGCCCAGGGTGCTGAGGCGCACCTCGCGCCCCTCGGCCTTCCGCTCGATCGCCACCGCGCCGTCGAGCAGGATCGCGAACAGGCGGCGCTCGTCGCCCTCGTGGAACAGCGCGTCGCCGGGCGCATAGGTCTCGGGCGTGACGGCGCGCGCGAGCCGCCAGAAGTAGCTGTCGGGCAGCCCGTGCAGGAACGCGGTGCCGCGCAGGCGGTCGGCGAGGACGGAGGAAGTCGGGGTCATATCGTACAGGGAGTGAACTAATGACGGACGCCGGTGCTGTCTCCCAACACGCCTGACCGGCGGGACGGGTCACGCGTGGGTCGCGCGGCTGGAAAGTACAGGGCGGTCCGCGAGGGAGGTACCGCGGAGGTCGCGCGCACGGCTGGCGCCCCGCGTGGCTGGCGCCCCGCGTGTACCGGCGGCATCGTCCGCCCGTTCCGTTCCCGCCTCCCGTCCCCGCCCGCGTGCGCCCGACCGGCAGCCCCGACCCACCCGCAGGCCTCGAGCGCGTCATCGGCCCGTGGGCGCTCGGCGCCAACGCGGTGAACCTCACCGTCGGCGCCGGGATCTTCGCGCTGCCGGCCGTCGTGGCGGGCATGCTCGGTCCCGCGGCGATCGTGGCGTACGCCGTCTGCGGCGTGCTCATCCTGCTCGTGCTCGGCTGCTTCGCGGAGGTCGGCGGCCGCGTCACCGGCTCGGGCGGCGCGGTCGTCTACGTCGAGGAGGCGTTCGGGCCGCTCGCCGGCTTCCTGACCTGGGTCGTCTTCGCGCTGCCGTTCTCGGTCGCGTCGGACGCCGCCATCGTGCACGTGCTGCTGGACGCGCTCGCGGGCTTCGCGCCGGCGCTGGCCGGCGGCGCGGCGCGGCTCGCGGGCATGGCGCTGCTGGTGGGCGTGCTGGCCGCGGTGAACGTGCGGGGCGTGCGCGACGGCACGCGCCTCTCCGTCGCCGTCACCGTCGCCAAGCTGCTGCCGCTGCTCCTGCTGATCGCGCTGGGCGCGGTCGCGATGCAGTGGCGGTCGCTCGCGTGGAGCGAGTGGCCGAGCGCCTCGCGGATCGGCGCCGCGTCGCTCGTGCTCTTCTTCGCGTTCATGGGCGCGGAGAGCGCGCTGACGCCGAGCGGCGAGATCCGCGACCCCGCGCGCACGGTGCCGCGCGGCATGCTGGGCGCGGCGCTGGCGCTCGTGCTGCTCTACGCCGCGCTGCAGGCCACCGCGCAGGGCGTGCTCGGCGACGAGCTGGCGCGGCAGAGCGACGCGCCGCTCGCCGCGACGGCCGCGCGCCTGGCCGGCGACGCGGGCCGGCGCCTCGTGCTGGCGTGCACGGCGATCGCCGGCTTCGGCGCGCTCGCCGCCGACATGGTGGGCGCGCCGCGCGGCTTCCTCGCGATGGCCGAGCGCGGGCTGCTCCCGGGCGCGCTGGCGCGGGTGCACCCGCGCCGCCGCACGCCGTGGGTCGCCATCGTCGCGTTCGCGGCGCTCATCTTCGCGGCCGCGGCGACGGGCAGCTTCCGCGGGCTCGCCGTGCTCTCCAGCATCTCGCTGCTGCTCGTGTACCTGGGCGTCTGCCTGGCGGCGCTGCGCCTGCGCCGCACGCGGCCGCCCGCGCCGGGCACGTTCCGCCTGCCGGGCGGGCCGACGGTGCCGCTGCTCGCGGTGGCCACCGTCTGCTGGCTGCTCGCGCAGTCCACGCGCACCGAGGCGCTCGGCATGGCCGCGCTGCTCGCGGTGGCCACGCTCTACTATGTGGTGCGCCGTCGCGCCGTCGTGCCGCTCGCGCCGACGCCGGCCGTCCACCCTCCGCACTGACCGCGTCACCCGCGCATCACCGGCATGCCGATCGTCTTCCCGTTCGACCCCGACATCGCGCGCGCCTCCACGATCCCGGCGCGGCTGTACAACGACCCGGTCTACCTGGAGCTGGAGCGCGAGCGCGTGTTCGCGCACACCTGGCAGCTGGTGGGCCGCGCGTCCGACGTCGCGACCACGGGCCAGTACCTGACGGCCGAGGTGGGGAACGACAGCATCGTCGTGGTGCGCGACGGCGAGACGCTGCGCGGCTACCACAACGTCTGCCTGCACCGCGCGGGCCCGGTCGCGCAGGGGTGCGGCAAGCGGCAGACGCTCCAGTGCCGCTACCACGGCTGGACGTACGGGCTGGACGGCCGCCTGCTGCGCGCGCCCGAGATGGAGGGCACCGCGAACTTCCGCGCCGAGGAGATGCGGCTGGTGCCCGTGCAGGTCGCGCAGTGGGGGCCGCTGGTGTTCGCGAACCTGGACGGCAAGGCGCCGCCGCTGCTGGAGGTGCTGGAGGACGTGCCCGCGCGCGTCGCGCCCTTCCGCTGCGAGACGATGCGCTGGGTGACGCGCAAGTCGTGGGACCTCGCGTGCAACTGGAAGGTCTACGTCGACAACTACCTCGAGGGCTACCACCTGCCGGTGGTGCACCCGGGGCTGCACAAGGAGCTGGACTACGACAACTACCGCGTCGAGCCGCACCGCTACTACTCGGTGCAGCACGCGCCGCTGCGCGCGGTGCACGGCGGGAACGCCGCGGAGCGCCGCTACGATCCGGCGAAGACCGACGTGCCGGAGGCCGTCTACGTCTGGCTCTTCCCCAACACGATGCTGAACGTCTACCTGGGGCAGATGCAGACCAACGTCGTGCTGCCGCTGTCGCACGACCGCTGCCGCGTGGTGTTCGACTGGTACGCGGCCGAGCCGCCCGCCGACCACAACACGGACGCGGAGTGGACCAAGCTGCTGGCGTTCAGCGACGAGATCCAGGACGAGGACATCGAGATCTGCGAGGCGGTGCAGCGCAACCTCCGCTCGCGCATCTACGACCGCGGGCGCTACTCGGCCGCGCGCGAGACCGGGGTGCACCACTTCCACTCGCTGCTGCACGAGTTCCTGACCTGAGCGTGGCCGGCGGGCGGCGCACCGCGGGGCGGCTCGCGGGTATCAGGCGCACCATGCCGCCGATCCGTCCCGTCGCGCTCGTCGCGCTCCTCCTCCTCCTCGCCGCCTGCGGGCCGGGCGCGCTGCGCGAGCAGCTGGAGCCCCGCCCGCCGCGCGAGGCGTACGTGCGCCGGCTACAGGCGGCCGACCTGCACCGCACCGCCGTGGGCCGCGACTGGCTGGCCGCCGGCGACCGCGCGATGGCCGCGCCGGCGGCGGCAACGCTCCCGCTGCGCGAGCAGGGCGCCTTCGCGGCCGAGCAGCCGGGCGCGGTGGCGTGGCGCGTGGCGCCGCGGCGCGGGCAGCGGCTCACCGTGCGCGTCGAGGCGGCGGCCGACTCGGGGACGCGGCTGTTCAGCGAGCTGTTCGCGGTGCCCGCAGACACCGCACGCGCGCCGCGGCTGCTGGAGAGCGCGGACTCCCTCGGCGCGAGCTGGACGCTCGACGCCGACGAGGAGGGGACGACGTACGTGCTGCGCCTGCAGCCGGAGCTCCTGCGCGCGGTGCGCTGGACCGTGAGCTTCGAGGCGGGGCCGTCGCTCGCGTTTCCCGTGGACGGGCGCGACAGCCGCGCGGTGCGCAGCGTGTGGGGCGCCACGCGCGACGGCGGCGCGCGCTCGCACGAGGGGATCGACATCTTCGCGCCGCGCGGCACGCCCGTGCTGGCCGGCAGCGACGGCGTCGCGTGGGCCGGCGAGAACCGGCTCGGCGGCACGGTGGTCTTCCTGCGCGACCTGCGGCGCGGGCAGTCGCTGTACTACGCGCACCTCGACCGGCACGCGGTCGCCACCGGCGCGCGCGTGCGCACCGGCGACACGCTGGGCTTCGTCGGCAACACGGGGAACGCGCGCACGACCGCGCCGCACCTGCACTTCGGCGTCTACCGCCGCGGCGAGGGCGCGATCGACCCGTACCCGTTCGTCGACACGCGCGTGGCGGCGGCGGCGCGGCCGGGGCGCGACACC
>CBHYLO010000432.1:0-4482 GCA_966128675.1 uncultured bacterium
CGAATCCTGGAGAGATGGCCGAGAGGCTGAAGGCACCGGTTTGCTAAACCGGCATAGTGGGAAACCGCTATCGAGGGTTCGAATCCCTCTCTCTCCGCTCCACGCAAGCGCCGCCCAGCGATGGGCGGCGTTCTGCGTTTCGGGCCCTGCGCGATCGGTGCGTCAGCGCCCGCGGGCGCGCGACTCGGCGGCCGCGAGCGGCGCGTCCGGTGGCGCGTCCGGTGGCGCGTCCGGCGACCTCTCCGGCATCGCCGGCGGGGTCGCGTCGCGCGCGGCGCCGGGGAGCATCAGGTCCTCCAGGAAGAACGCCGCGAGCTCGGCGCGCCCGGCGAGCCCCGACTTCTGGTAGACGGCGACCGCGTGCTGGCGGACCGTTCGCTCGCTGCGGCCCGTCGTGTAGGCGATCTCCTTGTGGCTGCGCCCCTTGAGCAACTGCAGCGCGACCTCGCGCTCGGCCGGCGTCAGCCCCCACCGCACGAGCTGCGCGTCGATCGCGGCGCCCAGCCCCGCGAGCGCCCGCTCGGCGCTCGTCCGCCACGCGTCGCGCTCCGCCCGCCGCTCGTCCAGCGCGCGCTGCGTGCGCTGCAGCGAGCGCTCGGCCCGCGCCCACCGCGTCCAGAGGCCGGCGGTCGTCGCCAGCGCCCCGGCGATCAGCGCGACCTCGTAGAGCACGTGGCCGGAGCGCCAGTCGTCGGGCGCGTCGAGGACCAGGTCCACGATGCCGCTGACGGCGATCACGAGAAGCACGCCCACGAGGAGCGCGCGCAGCCGGCGTTCGCCGCCGTCGTCGTCCATGCCCATCTCCCTCCTCCCGGGACCTCCGGCATCCGACGGATGTCGTCGGCGCCCGGCAAACGTCGGATTTCTCGCGGCGACCGGTGCGCCGACCATGCGGGCAACCCCTTCACGGAGCGCGCCCCCATGCTACCGGATCCGCTGCACCCCGCCGTCGTCCACTTCCCCGTCGTGCTCGCCGTCCTGCTGCCAGTCTTCGCGGCCGGCGCCCTCTTCTCCATCAGGAGAGGCACGACACCTCGTCGGGCATGGGCCCTCCCCGTCGGGGTCGCGCTCGCGCTGGCGCTGAGCGCCTGGGCCGCCGTGGAGACCGGCGAGGCGCAGGACGAGCGCGTGGAGCGCGTCGTCGCCGAGCAGCCGCTGGAGGCGCACGAGGAGGCGGCGGAGCTGTTCCTGTCGCTCTCGGGCGGGCTCGCGCTGCTCGCCGCGGCGGGCCTGGTGCGCGGCCGCGTCGGCGGCGTCGCGCGCGGCCTCGCCACCGCGGGCGCCGTGGCGCTGGTCGCCGTGGCGGCGCAGGTCGGCCACAGCGGCGGCCAGCTCGTCTACCGCCACGGCGCGGCGAGCGCCTACACCGGCGGCTCGCCGGCCGGGAGCGCCCGCACCGCGCTGACGTCCGACCCGGCGACCGCGTCGGCGCGCCGCCACCGCGACGACTGACCCCGCCCCCGACACCACGACCGACCTCGACGCAGGAGGCTCGATGGACCGCCACCCCACGCACCACGGCGCCCCGCACGACGCGCCGACGCAGCATCCGCACGACGACGGGTGCGAGCGCTGCCCGCTCGCCGTCGACCGCCGCCGCTTTCTCCGCGGCCTCGCCCTCGCCGCGCTCGGCACGCTCGCCGCGAGCGCGGCGCCCGCCGCCCTCGCGGCGGGGGTGCGGACCACGCGCGCCGTCAGCGCCGGCGGGATGGAGCGCGCCTACCCGATCCCGGCGACGGACGGCGTCAGCGTCGACGAGGCGAACGAGGTGATCCTCGTCCGGTGGCGCGGCCGCGTGTACGCCTTCTCGTCGCGCTGCACGCACCGCGGGGCGCGGCTGGAGTGGCGCGAGGACGAGGGCCGCGTCTTCTGCCCGAAGCACAAGGCGCGCTTCGCGCCGGACGGCGCGCACGCCAGCGGGCGCCGGACGCGCGCGCTGGACCGCTACGACCTGCGACGCGAGGGCGACCGCGTGGTCGTGCTCCTCGCGGCGCTGCGCCGGGCGGACGAGGCGCCGGCCGCGTGGGCGCGCGCGTCGCTGAGCCTCGGCTAGCGGCGCACGCGGACGCCCGTCCGGACTTCGCCGACCAGCGGCCTGCGTTCCGCCGACAACGCGCGCACCGCGCGCGTGGCATCGTGTCGCACGCCGCCCGGATGGGCGCACGAACGCGGAGGCCGCGATGACCAGTGCCGTCGCAGGCGCGACGCTCCCGACCGGGGCGTCGCCGTCGTCCCGGATGTCGCCGTCGACGCGAGCCGTCGGCTTCTGGTCGGCCGCGCTCGCGACGGCGCTCGCCATCACCTACGACGTCGGGCAGATCGCCGAGTGGCTGGGGTGGCTCGGCTCCGCGGGCGGGCCGGAGAGCAGCAGCACGCCGCTGGGGATCGTCGTGCTGCTCACGCCCTCGCTGCTGCTGGGATCCGCGTTCCTCGTGCTGCTCGCGAGCGTCCACCAGATCGCGCCGGCCGACCGGAAGGTGTGGAGCCTCGCGGCGCTCGCGTTCGGGACCGCGTACGCGGTGCTCGTCAGCATGACCTACTTCGTGCAGCTCACGCTGGTGGCGCCGCGCCTCGCGCGCGGGGAGACGCGCGGGATCGAGGCGTTCCTCTTCGTCCCGTTCGACTCGTTCCTGTACGCGGTCGACATCCTCGGCTACAGCTTCATGAGCGTCGCCACGCTCCTCGCCGCCCGCGCGTTCACCGGCGACGGGCTGCACCGCGTCGTGCGGTGGCTGCTCACCGCGAACGGGCTGCTCGTGCCGTTCCTGGTCTTCCAGATGCTCTATCACCCGCTGATCTGGCTCGCGGCGCTGTGGGCGGTGACGTTCCCCGCGTCGACGTGGGCCCTGGCCGTGCTCTTCCGCCGCGGCGACGCGCCCGATCGGAGCCGTGCGGCCGCGTGACCGCGATCGCCGGCTCAGTCGCTGCCGGCGTGATCGGCCGGCGCGACGTGCGCCTCGCGGCCGCGCATCCGGTCCATCGTGATCTGGAGGACGACCGTGCGCCACGGCGCGGCGTCCGCCGGCGTCAGCGCCGCCGGATCGTGCTCGCGCAGCAGCGCGAGCGCGCGCTCGTAGGCGCGGCGGTCGGCGGGCGTGCCCGCGGGCCGCAGCTCGTAGACCGTGCCGTGCGCGACGACGCTCCGCCAGACGTGGCGATCGTGCGCCTCGTCCACCTCGAACGCGACCCACGGGCTGTGGCGCAGCACGCGCAGCTTGGTGCCCGGGGAGGTGCGGACGTAGAGCGCGCCCTCGTCGTCGTAGACGTAGCCGATCGGCTCGATGTCCACCCGGCCCTTCCACGCGAACGCGACGCGGCCCACGTGATGGGCGCGGAGCAGCGCGCGCGTCTCCTCGGGCGTCAGCTCCCGGATCGCCGGGGGCATGGTGGCATGCGTGGTGGTCGACATGTTCCCTCCTCGCGCTGGTGCCTGCCGTACGCTGGGCCCGCGCGCGGCGCCGCGCCGTCGGACGCCCCACGCGCGAAGGTGCGGCAATCCCCGACGCGCCGGGCGCGGGGCGCGTGTCGGGTGAACGCGGACCCGACGGCGCGCCTTCGCCGACTGCCCGCGCGACGCGCGCCGGCGATCGTGCGGTCGAGCCGGATCGCCGCCCGGCAGGTCTCCTTCCCCGTTCGCGCAGAGCGATGTCCACCGTCGCGTCGCCCACCCCCGTCCATCCCGAGCTGCACGGCGTGCGCGACGTGGCGCGCCACTACCTCGGGGACCTCGTGTACGGCGCGAACGACGGGCTGATCACGACGTTCGCGGTCGTCGCCGGCGTCGCGGGCGCGGCGATGGCGCCGCGCGTGATCGTGATCCTCGGCATCGCGAACCTCGTCGCCGACGGCTTCTCGATGGCGGCCAGCAACTTCCTCGCGATCCGCTCGCGCGGCGCGGTGGAGCGCGCCGAGGGGCACGCGGTGTCGGAGCCGCACGCCGTGCGGCATGCCGTGGCCACGCTGCTCGCGTTCGTGCTCGCGGGCGCGGTGCCGCTGCTCACCTTCGTGGCGGGCGTCGCGCCCGACCGCAGCTTCCCGCTCGCGAGCGCGCTGACGTTCGTCACGCTCTTCACCGTGGGCGCGGCGCGCAGCCTGGTGGCGCGCGGGCGCTGGTGGGTGGACGGCCTGGAGATGCTCGCGGTGGGCGCCACGGCGGCCGGGGTGGCCTACGGCATCGGCCAGCTGCTGGGCGGCGGGTGGTGAGCGCGCGCACGCCGCCGGCGGTCCGGGGTTCCCGGACGCGGTGGCTTCCCTCGCCTGACGCCGCGCGAGCGTCCCACGGCGCAACGTGAGGCAGGGAGATCCACGGCGCCCCTGCACGGGAGGAACGATGACGGCCACCTCGCCCGACCTCGACGCCCGACCGGCCCCCGCGGCGCGCGACGCCGCGCCCGACGGCGGCCTGCGCGGCCGCACGGTGCTGCTGGCCACCGACGCGAGCCCCGCCGCGACCGCGGCGGCGCGCGTGGCGCGCGCGCTGGC
>CBHYLO010000433.1:0-4461 GCA_966128675.1 uncultured bacterium
CGGGGCGCTCCCGGCGCGGTGCGCGGAGCGCCGAACTGCGACATCCTCCAGGGGTCCCCGTGAACGTCCTCGTCCTCAACGTCGGCTCCAGCTCGCTGAAGTTCCAGCTGGTGCGCACGGACCAGGAGCGGCTGACCGACAACACGGACGAGAAGCTCGCGCGCGGCACCATCGAGCGGCTGGGCGGCGAGGCCGTGCTGACGCTGCGCGCCGGCGACGGGCCCACGCAGAAGACGACGGCCACGCTCCGCGACCACCGCGCCGCCGTCGAGTGGGTCATCGCGTGGCTCGTGAGCAGCGAGAGCGGCGTCGCGCTCGGCGGGCGCGCGGAGATCGACGCGGTCGGCCACCGCGTGGTGCACGGCGGCGAGCGCTTCACCCGCTCGGTGCGCATCGACGACGCGGTGCTGCGCGGCATCGAGGAGACCATCGACCTCGCGCCGCTGCACAACCCCGCCAACCTGCGCGGCATCCGCGCGGCGATCGCGGTGCTGGGCGCGGGCGTGCCGCAGGTCGCGGTGTTCGACACCGCGTTCCACCAGACGCTGCCGGCGCACGCGTACCTGTACGCGATCCCGTACCAGCTGTACCGGCGCTACCGCGTGCGGCGCTACGGCTTCCACGGCACCTCGCACCGCTACGTCGCGCACCGCTGGCGGCAGCTCACGGGCACCGCCCGCGAGGCGACGCGCCTCGTCACGCTGCACCTCGGCAACGGCTGCTCGGCGTGCGCGATCCAGAACGGCGACTCCATCGACACGTCGATGGGCTTCACGCCGCTCGAGGGGCTGGTGATGGGCACGCGCTCCGGCGACGTCGACCCGACGATCCTCGACTACGTCGGCGGCAAGGAGGGCCTCACGCTCGGCGAGGCGGAGGCGCTGCTCAACAAGCAGTCCGGGCTCCTCGGCATCTCGGGCCTGACGAACGACATGCGCGAGCTGCTGGCGGAGGCGCGCGAGCACGCCGACCGCCGCGCCACGCTGGCGATCGACATCTTCTGCTACCGCGTGCGGAAGTACATCGGCTCGTACCTGGCGGCGATGGGCGGCGCGGACGCGATCGTCTTCGCGGGCGGCATCGGCGAGAACGCGCCCGAGATCCGGGCGCGGATCTGCGAGGGGCTGGAGTGGATGGGCCTCGCCATCGACCCGGCGCGCAACGACGGGCTCGCGGGCGGCCGCGAGGGCGCGTTCCACGCCGAGGGGTCGCGGCTGGGCGCGTGGGTCATCCCGACGGACGAGGAGCTGCTGATCGCGCGCGACACGTACCGTGCGGTGAGCGGGGCGCCCGCGCGCTTCTGAGGCCGGCCCGCGCGGCGGCTGCCGTCGCGCGGGCACCATCGCGCCGGCGCGGTCGTTGCCTGCGGGGACGGCATGCGACGCGCGCCGGACCGAACGGACGCGCCCGCATCCGCGTACCTTGTGCGCGTCCTCGACTTCTCGACCGATCCACGGAGACTCCATGCGCCCGACCGCGCTGCTCTCGATGCTGCCGCTGCTCGTCCTCGCCGCCTGCGGAGGCGGACGCGCCGAGCCCGGCCCCGCACCCGTGCCCGCCGACCTTCGCGCCCGCGCCGAGATGCGCGACGCGCAGGGGCGCGCGCTGGGCGTCATGACGCTCACGCAGACGCCGCACGGCGTGCTGATCTCCGGCGACCTCAACGGGCTGCCGTCGGGCGTGCACGCGATGCACCTCCACGACGTCGGCCGCTGCGACCCGCCGTTCACGAGCGCGGGCGGCCACTTCAACCCGACGCAGCGCGTGCACGGCATCCGCGTGGCCGCGGGCTACCACGCGGGCGACCTGCCGAACTTCACGGCGCCGTCGAGCGGCAGCGTGCGCGTGGACGTCTTCACCGACCGCGTCACCGTCGGCACGGGGCCCACGAGCCTGATCGACCCCGACGGCTCGTCGATCGTGATCCACGCGTCGCCCGACGACTACGCGAGCGATCCTGCCGGGAACGCCGGCGACCGCATCGCCTGCGGCGTGATCGTGCGCTGACGCGCGGCTCATCCGTGCGCGGCCCGGTGCCGCCCGTCACACGACCCGCAGGTGCGGCGTGTGGCGGGCGGCACTTCGCTTGCTCCCCTGCCCGCGTTCGCGCTGGTGGCGCCCGACGGCTGGTCGGTGCGCACCGGTCACGCGACCGGATCGAACCCATACGACGCACAGGGCGCGCGCGGCGCCGCACGAGGGAGGTCGACGATGGTACGGATGGCCGAGGGATCGGCGGAGCACGGCGGGAACGGCGCGCGGCGCGCGGAGTCGCGTCCGGCGCGCCGGGGCGAGCGCGAGGAGTCGCGCACGTGGACCAACGTCAACACGGTCGAGCGCGCGCTGTCGGTGGCCGCGGGCGGCGCGCTCGCGGCGTACGCGCTGCGGCGCAAGGACACCACCGGGCTGGCGCTCGGGCTGCTGGGCGGGCTGCTGCTGGAGCGCGGCGTCACGGGCCACTGCCCCGCGTACGACATGCTCGGCGTGAGCAGCGCCGGGCACGGCGGCGGGATCGCGCGCGACGGGGGCGCGGGCGTGGTGCAGCAGCACGGCGCGGCCGCCGCGCTGGACGCACAGAAGGCGACGAAGGTCGAGCGGTCGGTGACGATCTTCGGGCAGCCGCGCGCGGCGATCTACGGCTTCTGGCGGCAGCTCGAGAACCTGCCGCGCATCTTCAAGCACCTGGAGTCGGTGACGGTGCAGGACGCGCAGCGCTCGCACTGGGTCGCGAAGGCGCCGGCCGGCCGCACGGTGAGCTGGGACGCGGAGATCGTCAACGAGATCCCCGACGAGCTGCTCGCGTGGAAGTCGCTCCCCGGCGCGTCGGTGCCGAACGCGGGCTCCGTGCACTTCAGCGACGCGCCCGGCGGCCGCGGCGTCGAGGTGAAGGTCGTGCTGGAGTACGAGCCGCCCGCCGGCCGTGTGGGCGTGACGCTGGCGCGCCTGCTGGGCGAGGAGCCCGACCTGCAGGTGCGCGAGGACCTGCGCCGCTACAAGGCGCTGCTCGAGACGGGCGAGCTGCCCGTGAGCGAGATCCCCGGCCAGGGGAAGCGCGCGCGCCAGGCCGACTTCAACGCGCAGGTCAGCACCGGCCAGACCGGCGCGAAGCTCGACGACCTGCAGCAGCGCGCGCCGCGCGAGGCGCACGAGCCGAAGCACACGCCCACGCCCGCCGACGCGGAGCGCGGCATCAACACGACGGAACCCGCGACCTGGGAGGCGCGCGCATGAAGGCCTGCTGCTGGCACGGCGTGGAGGACATGCGGGTCGACCGCGTGCCCGACCCCGAGATCATCAACCCGCGCGACGCGATCGTGCGCATCACGTCCACCGCGATCTGCGGCTCGGACCTGCACCTCTACGGCGGCCTCGTGCCGTCGATGATGAAGGGCGACATCCTCGGCCACGAGTTCATGGGCGTGGTGGAGGAGGTCGGCAAGGGCGTCACCAACCTGAAGAAGGGCGACCGCGTCGCGGTGCCGTTCGACATCGCGTGCGGCAACTGCTACTACTGCCAGCACGACCTCTGGTCGCTGTGCGACAACTCCAACCCCAACGCCGCCGCGCTGGAGGGGATGAACGGCTTCAGCACGTCGGGGCTGTTCGGCTACTCGCACCTCTACGGCGGCTACGCGGGCGGCCAGGCGGAGTTCGTGCGGGTGCCGTTCGCCGACGTCGGCGGGCTGAAGATCGAGAGCGGCATCGAGGACGAGAAGGTGCTCTTCCTCACCGACATCTTCCCGACGGGCTACCAGGCGGCCGAGCAGTGCGGCATCCGCCGCGGCGACACGGTCGCGGTGTGGGGCGCGGGCCCGGTGGGCCAGTTCGCGGTCGCCAGCGCGTTCATGCTCGGCGCCGAGCGCGTGATCTGCATCGACCGCTTCCAGTATCGACTGAACAAGGCGCGCGACCTGTGGGGCGCGGAGATCCTCAACTACGAGGACGACACCGACGACATCGTCGAGACGCTGAAGCAGATGACCGGCGGGCGCGGCCCGGATCACGTCATCGACGCGGTCGGCATGGAGGCGCACGGCACGGGCATCTACGCCGGCTACGAGAAGACGAAGCAGAAGGCGAAGCTGCAGATGGACCGCGCGTCCGCGCTGCGGCAGGCGATCCAGGCGTGCGGCAAGGGCGGCACGGTGAGCCTGCCGGGCGTCTATACGGGCTTCATCGACAAGTTCCCGATGGGCCAGGCGTTCGCGAAGGGCCTCACCTTCAAGATGGGCCAGACGCACACGCACAAGTACATGCGCCCGCTGCTGGAGCGCGTCGAGCGCGGCGACATCGACCCGTCGCGCATCATCTCGCACGTGGTGAAGCTCGACGACGCGCCGAAGATGTACGAGGTGTTCCAGGAGAAGCGCGACGACTGCCTGAAGGTCGTGCTGAAGCCCTGAGCGAGAATCAGGGATGCGACGCGGGGCGGGACGCCGATCGGCGTCCCGCCCCCCGCTG
>CBHYLO010000434.1:0-4452 GCA_966128675.1 uncultured bacterium
GTCCGGCCTCGGAGAGCGCGGGCGCCGCGAGCGGCGCGCGTGCCGCGTCGGTGCGCGCGAGCCGCCACGCGAGGTACGCGCCGGCGACGACGTCGTAGCTCATGCACCACGCCGGCCACCACGCGGGCACGCCGGGGTTCGCGACGAGGTGGCCGTGCACGAGGTCCATCGCCCCGTGCGCGACGAGCCCCGCGGCGACGATCCAGAGGCTGCGCCGGAAGCCGACCGTCGCCACGACGGCGAAGCCGCCCGCGACGAGCGCCTCGATCGCGATCGTGCGCGCCGAGCCGCCCATGACGGCGAACAGCACGTAGTACGACGCGACGACGATGAGCACCGTCGGGTAGAACGCGCGGTCGCGGTCGAGGCGCATGGACGTCGCGTAGGCGCCGACGGCGAGGGCGAGCACGATTCCGATGAGATATGGCATCCGACGTCTCGTGGGTTGAGCTCAGCCAAGGCGGCGCGCGGCGCGCTCGACGAGCGTGCGCCGCTCGGCCAGCATGCGCCGGCTCGCGTGCGTGACGGCGTCGCGCACCGCGGCCGGCGCCGCGCGCGGCGACCCGCTGTCGAACGGCGGCGCGGGGGCGTACTCGAGCGCGAGCTGGATGCGCTGCGCCACCGGCACGCCGAACAGCTCCGCGGCGACCGCGAGGCCGAAGTCGATGCCGGACGTCACGCCGGCGCCCGTGATCCGGTCGCGGTCGCGGACCACGCGCGCCTCGACCCCCACGGCGCCGAACAGGGGCAGGAGGGCGAGCGAGAGCCCGTGCGTGGTCGCGCGGTAGCCGCGCAGCAGCCCCGCGGCGCCGAGCAGCAGCGCCCCGCTGCACACCGAGGTGACGTAGCGCGCGCGGGCGCCGCGATCGCGCAGGAACGCCAGCAGCGCGTCGTCGGCGAGGCGCGCGTTCACGCTCCAGCCGCCCGGCACGCACAGCACGTCGAGGGGCGGCGCGTCGTCGAACGTCGCGTCGGGCAGGAGGGCGAGACCCCACTCGCTCCGCACGGGCTCGCGGGTGGCCGCCACGAGGTGCACGCGCGTGTCGGGCATGCGCGCGAGCACCTCGTACGGCCCGGTGAGGTCGAGCTGGGTCAGGCCGTCGAAGAGCACCATCCCGACGGTGAGCGGGGTCGCGGTCGTCATGGCCCGAAGATGCCGACGCGCGGCGGCGCGCTCTTGTACCGGACGCGCCTTCTGGAACGCGTTCGCGCGCGCGTTCCGGGCGCCGTATACTGCGCGGGACGGCGAACGCGCCGCACCTCGTGTGGAGACCGGATGACTGCGCCGATCGGGATCGGAAGGTTCGTGGGAGCACCGGTGCGCGCCCGGATGCTCGAGGGCGTCTCGCTGGCGGAGAACACGTACGCCGCGGGCCTCCGCGTGGCGGCGCACGCGCACGACGCGCCGCTCCTCAGCCTGGTGCTGCAGGGAACCGCGACCGAGGAGATCGGCGGCCACTCGCGCGAGCTCGGCGCGCAGAGCCTGCTCTACACGCCGTCGTTCGCGACGCACGCGCACCGCTTCCTGACGCCCGGGCGGTGGCTCAACGTCCAGTTCACCGCCGGGTGGTTCGGGCGCGTCGGCGCGGAGGCGATCGTCCTCCCGACCGCGCCGCAGCTGGTGCGCGGCACGGCGGTGAGCTGGGCGACGCGGCTGGGCGCGGAGCTGCGCGAGCCGGACGCGGTGTCGCGCCTCGCCATCGACGGGGCGCTGCTCATGCTGGTGGCGGAACTCTCGCGGCTGCCCGAGCTCGGCGAGCGCCGGCGCCCGCGCTGGCTGGGCGTGGTCGAGGAGGCGATCGAGGCGTCGATCACGGAGCCGCCCTCGGTGGAGGCGCTGGCCGCGCTGGCCGGCGTGCACGCGTCGCACCTGCTGCGCACCTTCCGCCGCCACCACGGCACCACCGTGGCGAACTACGCGCGCCGTCGCCGGGTGGAGCGGGCGCGGACGCAGATCGCCACGACGACGCGCCCGCTGTCGGAGATCGCGCTCGACTGCGGCTTCGCGGACCAGTCGCACCTGACGCGCGTCTTCCGCGAGGCGTTCGGCGAGACGCCGGGCCGGTACGCGCGCGCGCTGCGCGGGAAGTAGCTCGAGCGGCGGGCGTTCCCCAGCGAGCGTGCGCCGGACCCCTTCTCCCGTTGGGGAGGCGACGGATGCTCCGGAGCGGAGCGGATGAGACGGATCGCTCCGCGTGGCGGCGACGCCCCGTGCGCTCGAGAGGGGCGATCCGAAGCATCCGACTCATCCGGAGCATCCGTATCCCTCCCAGAGGCCACAGGGGGCCGGCGCGCCGGACCTCGAACGGCATTCGACAGGATCATCAGGATTGTGAGGATTTACAGGAGTACGCTCCGCGTGGCGGCACGACCTCTCGCGCCACGCGGCGCTTCGAACCCCGTGAATCCTGCGAATCCTGACGATCCTGTCTGAAGCAGTTCGCCGTTCGAGCCCGGCGCCCCGCTACTCTCCCCGGTCGCGCAGTGGCTCCGCCATCTGCATCGCCGACGGCGGGAAGCCGAACATGCGGCGCGACGTGCGCGACAGGTGCGCGGCGTCCGCGAAGCCCGCCGCGTGCGCCGCGGCCGACAGCGAGCCGCCGGCCGACACCAGCGCCCACACGCGCAGGAAGCGGCGCCAGAGGATGTACGGCCGCAGCGCCATCCCCGTCTCCTCCACGAACAGGTGGCGGAAGCGGCTCGGCGACAGGCACGCCTCGCCCGCCACCTCCTCCAGCGTCAGCGGCGCGTCGAGGTGCGCGTTGACGTACGCCACCGCGCGCAGGATGCGCGGGTCCGACACGACCGTCGGCTCGACGCCGTCGGTGAGCGCGTGCACCACGCGCGCGGCTGCGGCGGCGACGGCGGGCGCGCTGCGCGCCTGCCAGGCCGCGAACAGCGCCGGCCGCACCTCGGCCAGCTGCGCCTCCGCGATCGGCGCGATGCCGTCCTGCAGGTACCGCTCGGCGATCGCGCGGCCGGCGCGCGTCTCGGGCTCCACGAACAGCACCGCGTTCGCGCCCACGTCGCGGCCGTCCATCGTGTGCGGCTGGCGCGACGCGATCACCGCGCCCGCGTACGCCGTCCACGGCTCGTCGTCGTGCGTGCGGAAGCGCAGCCCCGGCACCGCCCCGAACGCGATCTGGATCGCGTAGTGCGCGTGCACGGGCACGACGCCGACGTCGCGCCCGATCAGCAGGCAGCCGCCGTCCCACGGCACGTAGTGCCCCACGCCGCCGACGGCGCTCATCGTGACTCACGGTCGCGCATGCGGCCAATCTTACGTCCGCGTCGTGCGGACGCTCAAGCCGGCACGGCCACCTCGCACCGCCGCGCCACCCGATCCGCGACGAACGCGGCGTCCGCGCCGACGCCGCCCAGCAGCGCGGACGTCATCGTGTGCTGGAAGCGGAGGCCGAGGAAGTGCAGGCCGGGCACGTCGACCGCGACGCCGCGCCGGTGCCGCGGCCAGCCGTCCGCGTCGAGCACGGGCTGGCGGATCCACGCGTAGTCGGGCGCGAAGCCCGTGCACCACACCACCGCGCGCACGTCGAGCGCGACGCCGTCGCACACCGGCCGGCCGTCGCGCGCGTCCGTGACGCGGCCCACGCGCGCGATGCCCGCGTCCGCGAAGTGGCGCGCGGGGATGCCGACGAGCGGATCGCCGCGGCGGGCGCGCGCGCGCAGCCGGCGGCCCAGCGGCGTGTCCACGGACGCGCGCGCGAGCACCGGCCAGAGCCAGTCGTAGACGTCGCGGCCCAGCAGGCGGCGCGGCAGCCGGCCCGTCTCGCGCCCGGCGAGCCAGACGCGGCGGAAGCGCGCCAGCTCGAGCGCGATCTGCGCGCCCGAGTTCCCCGCGCCGACGACGAGCGCCGGCCCGTCGGGCAGGTCGAACGGGCTGCGGTACGCGCTGGAGTGCAGCTGGTACACGTCGGGCGCGAGCCGCGCGGCGACGTCGGGCACGCGCGGGCGCTGGAACGGCCCCGTCGCGACGACGACGCTCGCGGCCTCGAAGCGCCGGTCGCCCGCGGGAGTGCTCGCGTGCGCGACGTGGCGTTCGCCGTCCCACGTCAGCGCGTCCACGCGCGTGTCCGACCGCACCGGCAGCTCGAACCGCTCGGCGTAGCGCGCGAGGTAGTCGGCCACCTCGTCCTTGTCGGGGAGGTGCGCGGGCGGCGCGGGGAACGGCATGCCCGGCAGGCCGCTGTACGCGGCCGGCGTGAACAGCCGCAGCGAGTCCCAGCGCGCGCGCCACGCGTCGCCGACGCGCGGCATCGCGTCGAGGATCACGAAGTCGAGGTCGCGCGCGGCCAGCTCGCGGCCGACGGCGAGCCCCGCCTGCCCGCCGCCGACGACGATCGCGTCGTAGCGCTCGGTGCGCACGGCGCTCGCGAGGGTCGTCACGCCGCGCAGCCCGACGCGGCGACCTGGTAGTCGCAGCGGCACGCCCCC
>CBHYLO010000435.1:0-4445 GCA_966128675.1 uncultured bacterium
TCGCCTGCACCAGGCGCGCCCCCCGGTCGGCGACTTCGGGCGGTATGCGCGGGTGCGCGCCCTCTAGCTCCAGCTTGCGCGCGTTGGCGCGCACGAGCGGGAAGCAGAGCGCCATCAGCGTGCCCGCGACGATGGCGGTGCTCGGGATCAGGAAGGGAGACATCAGGGGATGGTCCGGGTGGCGAGTGGCGGCGGCACCGCGCCGTCGCGCGCGGGCGCGTCGTGACGCGGGTCGGCGGAGGGAAGGCGGCCGGTCGCCGCGCCGGCGCCCCCCACCGGCCGGATGAAGCGCACCTCGGTGCCGCGCCCGACGGCGCTCACCGCGTCGACGATGCCGCCGTGCGCCTGCACCGTCTGGCGCGCGATGGCGAGCCCCAGCCCGGTGCCGTGCGCCTTCTGCGTGACGTACGGATCCCAGATGCGCGCCAGCAGCTCCGGCGCGATGCCGACGCCCGTGTCGTGCACCGCCAGCTCCACCGCGTCGCCGGGGACCGCGGGGCAGCGCGCGCGCTGCACGCGCACCGTCACGCGGCCGCCGGGCGCGCACGCCTCGACCGCGTTCAGCAGCACGTTGTTGAGCGCGCGCGCCAGCGCGTCGTAGTGGCCGTGCACCAGCGGCACGTCGTCGTCGACCTCCACGCGCCCCTCCAGCTGCTCGGGCACCGACGTCGCGACGGCCCACCGCGCGAGGTCGCCGAGGTCGACGTCGGCGGCGGGGCCGTCGGGAAGGCGCCCGAACTGCGCGAAGCTGCGCGCCATCGCCTCCAGGCGCGCGGTCTCCGCGGCCAGCACCTCCACCGCCTCGGCCTGCGCGGGCGTGGCGTCGCGGCGCAGCCGCTCGACGGCGAAGCGGATCGGCGTCAGCGGGTTCTTCAGCTCGTGCGCGACGCGGCGCGCGGTCTCCCGGAACGCCTCCGCGCGCTCGGCCTCGAGGGCGCGCGCGCGCCCCTCGGCCAGCTCGCGCGACATCGTGCGCATGCGCTGGCGCAGCGTGCGGAACTCGGGCGCGCCGCGCGGCTCGGGCTCGTCGGGCAGCGGCTGGCCCGCCTGCACGAGCGCGGTCCAGCGCACCAGCTGGTCCAGCGGCCGGCTGAGCTGCCGGCTGAGGTGTCCGGCGACCCGCGACGTTCCCACGATCAGCAGCGCCACGCCGATCACCCCCGCGGCCAGCAGGACGCGTCCCGCGCGCGGCGCCACGAAGCTGTAGCGGCGCGCCAGCTCGAGCGAGCGCCGCAGCTCCTGCTCGTGCGCGTCGTAGGCGCGCGCCGCGGCGGGATCCGACCCGCGGCCGCGCGCCAGCGCGAGCGCGCGCTCCCCGGTCGCCGCGGCCCGCTCCCAGGCGCCGCTCCCGCTCATCAGCGGCAGCGCTCGCGTGACCGTGCCGGCCCAGAGGAGCGTGAGGAGCACGGACGGGCAGACCGCGAAGAGGAGGAGGATCGCGAAGAGGCGGGTGCGGAACCGGTAGCGCGTTCCGGGGGGCCGGAGCCTGGGCACCGTACGGGTGGCGGAAAGAGGGGGTTTCGGGAAGAATGGGCCTCGAACCGCGCCAGAGGAACCACGCGCGCCACCCCGACCACGCGCCATGAAGACGCACACGCGCTACCTCACCTTCACCACGCGCCGCCGCCAGGAGATCGTCGACATCACCGACGAGGTCGAGGCGACGCGCGCGGCCGCCGGCATCCACGAGGGCTTCGTCCTCGTCTCCGCGATGCACATCTCGGCCTCGGTGTTCGTGAACGACCACGAGCCCGGGCTGTGGCAGGACATCCTCGACTGGCTGGAGTCGCGCGTCGCGCCCTGGGACCCCGCGGCCTATCGCCACAACGGCGGCACCGGCGAGGACAACGCCGCGGCGCATCTGCGCTCGCTCACCGTCGGCCACGAGGTGATCGTCCCGGTCACCGCCGGCCGCCTCGACTTCGGCCCGTGGCAGCGCGTGTTCTACGGCGAGTGGGACGGGCAGCGGCCGAAGCGGGTGGTGCTGAAGGCGATGGGCATCTGAACGATGGGGCGGAGGACCGACGGGCGGAGGACGGACGGGCGGAGGACGATGGGGCGTGACACGGTGAGGCGGGCCTTCGAGGTGAACGCGTCAAGCCGAAGGGGCCGCCGTTCCGTCTCACGCTCCACCGTCGTCCGCCGTTCCGGCCTCCGCCCGTCCGTCCTCCCCCGTTCCGGATAATGATGTCGCGCTTTACCCCGGTCCCCCCGCGGATTAGCGTTCCGTGCTGATGCCCAGACCCTCCGCAGAGTGATGGCCGACAGCTGGACCCTCGCTCCGGTGCTCGCCCGGCGTGCCGCCGAGCACCCGGAGCGCCCCCTCGTCGTCGCCGCCGCGCGGCGGCTCACGTACGGGCAGGTCGAGACGCAGGGCGCCGCGCTCGCGGCCGCCCTCGCCGAGCTGGGGATCGCGGAGGGCGACCGCGTCGCGATCAACCTGCCCAACTGCCCCGAGTGGATCGTCGCGCTCGTGGCCTGCGCGAAGCTCGGCGCCGTCGTCGTGCCGGTGAGCCCGCGGCTCAACTACCACGAGCTGAAGTACCAGCTCCGCCACGCCGAAGTCTCCTGCGTGGTGACGGCCGAGCGGCACAACGGCGTCGACTACCTGCAGCTGTTCGAGCAGGCGCTCGCCGAGCTCCCCGACCTGCAGTATCTCGTCACCGTCGGGGACGAGGAGCTGTGGTACGACGACCGGATCTTCCAGTTCGAGGATCTCGTGTCGAAGGGCGCCGGCCGGCCGGTGCCCGCGCCGAAGGACGTGCACGACGGGAGCGACCTGGCGCTCCTCTACACGTCGGGCACGATGGGCAAGCCCAAGGGCGTCCGCCTGAGCCATCGCGGGATCCTCGAGACCGCGGTGCGCACCGGCGAGGCGATCGAGCTCGCGCCGCAGGACCGCATCTTCGCGGGCGTGCCGCTGTTCGCGATCTTCGGCTTCTCGACCGCCGTCGGCGCCATCGCCAGCGGCGCGACGCTCGTCCTGCAGGAGCAGTTCGACGCGCCGGCCGCGCTGGCGCTCCTCGAGCGGGAGCGCGTCACGGTGCTGCAGGGCGTGCCGACGATGTTCCACCTCCTCATGCGCGAGGAGCGGTTCGACGGCGCGAAGCTCCGCGCCGGCGGCCTGCGCACCGGCATCATCGCCGGCAGCCCGGCGAGCGAGGAGTTCGTGCGGCGGGTGCGGCGCTGGTGCGACGTGCACGTGGCGTACGGCCTCACCGAGACCGGCCCCACGGTCTCCATCACGCGCTTCACCGATCCCGAGGACAAGCGCCTCGGCACCGTCGGCCGCCCGCTCCCGGGCGTCGAGGTGATGGCCGTCGACGTGCTCACCGGCGCGCTGCACGGCCCCGCGGAGGCGGTCGGCGAGATCGCCGTGCGCGCCTCGGGCGTCATGATCGGCTACGCGCGCATGCCGGCGGAGACCGCCAGGTCGTTCACCCCCGAGGGCTTCTTCCTCACGGGCGACCTGGGCATCCTCGACGACGACGGCTACCTGCGCATCGTCGGGCGGCGGAAGGAGGCGATCCTCCGCGGGGGCTACCAGATCCACCCGCGCGAGATCGAGAACCAGCTGCGCGCGCATCCGGGCGTCGAGGACGTCTGCGTGATCGGCATCCCGCACGACGTGCTGGGAGAGCTGATCTGCGCCTGCGTGGTGCCGGTCGAAGGCGCGGTCATCACGGGCAAGGAGCTGAAGGACTTCGCCCGCGACACGATGGCCGACTACAAGATTCCCGACCTCGTCCGCTTCTTCGACGCGTTCCCGATGACCGGGAGCGGGAAGGTGCGGCGACGAGAGCTCGAGCGCACGGTCGCGCTCGACCCAACCGTCACGTCGGGCGCCTGACGCACGCGCTGAGAGAGACCTCTGAGGGAGACCTCTCTCCGCGCGGGTCGTCGGCGCCCGCCCCAGTTACGCACGCGAGCCTGTACATGAGCTCTCGCTTCCAGCGGCCGCCGCAGCGCGGCGCGGTCGCTCCGATCCACCGCGGGCCCCAGGCCCTGCCCCCCGGCACCTCCGCGTCGCCCGGCGGCTACTACAACATGCACGCGCCCAACGCGGCGCTCCTCATCGACTTCGACAACGTCACGATGGGGATCCAGAAGGACATGCAGTCCGAGCTTCGGAACCTGCTGTCCTCGGACATCATCAAGGGCAAGGTCTCGGTCCAGCGCGCGTACGCCGACTGGCGGCGCTACCCGGGCTACATCGTCCCGCTCACCGAGGCGTCGATCGACCTGATCTTCGCGCCGGCGTACGGGTCGGCGAAGAAGAACGCGACCGACATCCGCCTCGCGATCGACGCGATGGAGCTGGTGTTCACGCGCCCCGAGATCGGCACCTTCATCCTGCTGTCGGGCGACTCCGACTTCTCGAGCCTCGTCATCAAGCTCAAGGAGTACGGCAAGTACGTCATCGGCGTCGGCATCCGCGAGAGCTC
>CBHYLO010000436.1:0-4427 GCA_966128675.1 uncultured bacterium
GCGCGGGCGCGAGCGAGCGGAGGAGGGTGGGGAGGGGCATCATGAGGGGCTGCGGACTGCGGGCTGCGGATCCTGAACCCTGCTGCGTGCTGTGACTCCGCTCCGTGCCCTCGGCAACCGCGATCCCGCCGCCCCGTCCGTGACTGCTCGTTGGGGCTACGGATGCTCCGGATGAGACGGATCGTGCGGATCGCTCCGTGTGGCGGCGTCGTCCCATGCGCTAAACGGAGCGATCCGTCTCATCCGCTCGATCCGGAGCATCCGTAGTCAAACGAGTAGTTCGTGCCGGAGGAGTGCGATACCGGCCGCCGAGGGCACGGAGCCGATTCCGCAGCCCGCCGCCCGCAGCCCTATCGCTCTCCGAGCGCCGCCGGCGCCGCCGCACGGCCCGACACGCTCGCCAGCACGACGAGCGTCAGCAGGTACGGCAGCGCGAGGAAGAGCTGGTACGGCAGGGGCCAGCCCATCGCCTGGAAGAGGTACTGCAGCGCGCTGGCGGCGCCGAAGAGCAGGGCGGCCGCGGCGACGCCGACCGGGTGCCAGCGGCCGAGCACCACGATCGCGATCGCGATGAACCCGCGGCCCGCGCTCATCCCCTCGGCGAACGTGCCGGCCTGGGCGAGCACCAGCGTCGCGCCCGCGAGGCCGCCGAGCGCGCCGCCGAAGAGCGTGGCCGCGAGCTGGACGCGGCGGGGGCGGATGCCGGCGGCGACGGCCGCGTCGGGGCGCTCGCCGACGGCGCGCAGCGCGAGCCCCGCGTGCGTGCGCGACGACCACCACGCGAGCGCCGGGACCAGGAGGTAGAGCAGGTAGGTCGCCGGCGGCTGCGCGAAGAGGGCGCGGCCGACCAGCGGGATGGCGCTCAGGCCGGGGATCGCGGCCGGGGGCGTGGTCGGCAGGGTGAGGAGCGCCCCCGTCTCGCCGTACAGGGTGCGGTACAGCGTCCCCGTGAGGCCGAGCGAGGCGAGGGTGACCGCGGTGCCCGTGATGATCTGGTCGGCGCGGAGCCCGACCGCGAACGCCGCGAAGAGCGCCGCCGCCAGCAGGCCCGCCAGCGCGCCCACCAGGAAGCCGAGGAGCGCGCCGCCGGCGCCCGGGGCGAGGCCGGCGCCCACCAGCGCGCCGAAGGCGCCCGCCATGATCGCCCCCTCGAGCCCGATGTTGATGACGCCGGCCCGCTCCGTGACCGACTCGCCGAGGGCCGCGAGGGCGAGTGGGGTGGCCGTGCGGACGGTGGCCTCGAGGAAGGCGGCGAGGGCGTCGCTCACGCGGCGCGCTCCCGCGCAGGAGCGGCGGGGCGCACCTCGCGCAGCCGGTCGGCGGCCAGGACGAGCAGGATCAGCAGCGCCTCGACGACCGTGACGACGACGGCCGGGACGCCCGCGTCGCGCTGCATCGCGCCGGCGCCCGCCTCCAGCGCGCCGAAGCCGATCCCGGCCGCGACGACGCCGAGCGGGTGCAGGCGGGCGAGGAGGGCGACGGCGATGGCCGTGTAGCCGTAGCCGGGGGAGAGGTTCTCGTAGAGCGCGTAGGTGACACCCGTGACCTCGACCGCGCCGGCCAGGCCCGCGAGCGCGCCGCTCAGCAGGAAGGCGCCGGTCGTCACGGCGGGGACGGCGATCAGCCCCGCGCTGGCGGCGGCGGCCGGGTTGAGGCCGGCGGCGCGCAGCCGGAAGCCGGCGGCGGTGAAGCGGAGCAGCGCCCAGAGCGCCACGCCCGCCAGCACCGCCAGCGCGAAGCCGACGTGCAGCCGCGACTCCGGCACCAGGATCGGGAGCCGCGCCGCGTCGGGGAGCGACGGCGACTGGGGGTAGATGCGCTGCGGCTCCTGGAGCGGGCCGCGCACCAGCCACCCGGCGGCGTGGAGCGCGACGAAGTTCAGCATGATGGTGCTGATGACCTCGAGCACGCCGAAGCGGCGCCGGAGCAGCGCGGCGATCCCGGCCCAGGCCGCGCCGGCGGCGACGCCGGCAATCAGTGCCGCGGGGGCAGTCAGGACGCCAAGGACCGGCGCCCCCGCGAGGCCGACCGCGGTCGCGGCCGCGCCGCCGGCCAGCAGCTGCCCCTCCGCCCCGACGTTGAGGATGCCGGCGCGGAACGCGACGGCGACCGCGAGCCCGGCGAGGATCAGCGGCGTCGCCCGCACGAGGGTCGCCGACAGCAGCGCGTAGCGCGACCCCGCGGCGCCGGCCCAGAGCGCGGAGAGCGCGGCGGCGGCGTCGTGGCCGGTGGCGGCCAGCAGGAGCACGAGGCCGCCGGTCGCCAGCAGCAGCGTGGCGGCACCGACGGCGAGCGGTCGGAAGGGCACGGCGCTCAAGCTACCACCGCCGCGCCCGGTTTCCTCGGGGGACGGCCGCGCCGGATCAGCCGCAGTCGGCGACGTCGGCGAACGGGGCCCGGGCGCGCAGGTCGCGCAGCGCGCCGCGCATGACCGCGTCGCGGAAGCGCTGGCGCGGCTCGTCCAGGATCTCCTGCTCCCATGGTGCGCCGAACGTGGCGCGCGACTGCCAGAGCGGGAATCCGATCATCGGGGCGCGGGCGGCCTGGCTGCGCAGCATCCCGCGGGCGCGCGCGTCGGCCGCGACCCAGAGCAGGCGGCGCTGCCAGGGTGCGAGCGGGCAGGTGCCGGTCGCGCGCCCGCCGCCGCCCGGCGGCATCCGCTCGGTGAGGCCCACGGGGAGGCCGAGCCCGATGAGGGTGCGCTCCGCGTTCCAGGCGGAGGAGGCGTCGAGGGCGAGGCGGGCGACGGCGGCGGCGGGCATGGGCGCGTCGGCGCCGAAGCGCGCGCGGAACCACGCCACCGAGACCGGGGAGATGGGCGTCACGCGGCCCAGCGCCTCGACGATCGCGTCGGCGGCTCCCGTGCCCGGCGCGGGCACGGCGGCCCCGGCGAAGCCCGGCAGCTCCGCATCCTGCACCGACGTGAGCGCGCCATTCATGCGCCCCTCGCGCGCCAGCATCGCCGCCACGAACCAGTCGGCGCCGCGCGCGAACAGCTCGGCCGGCCGGTCGTTGCCGGCGCGCGTGCGGGCCGCGTTCCGGCTGCGGGTGTCCGCGAGGCCGCGGACCGCGGTCGCCAGCGGCTCGGCCCCGAGTCGGGCGGCGCGGTCGGTGGCGTAGGTGCCGCGGAGGCCGAGCTGGGTGCGCGCCGCCTGCCAGTCGAGGTCGTGGGCCAGCTCGTGGGCGATCGTCCCCGGGCCCGACGCGGGCGGGAGGAAGATCGTCCGCGAGGTCGGGTCGTGGAGCGCGAGCGCCAGGTCGCCCTTCGGGGACGCGCCGATCCGGACGCTCAGCCCGTCGAGCGTCAGGGCGGGGAGCGCCAGCCGCAGGTCGGACACCGCCGACTCGAGGTCGCGCAGCGCGGGCACGCGCCACGACGCCGGCAGCCCGCGCTCGAACGCGACGCGCGCGATCCCGCTGGAGATGCGCAGCCGGTCGGCGACGGCCTGCACGTCGGGGTCGGCGGTGGTGGCGAGGGGGACGGGTGCCTGCGCGTACGGGCGCGCCGCGACCGCGACCGCGTGCACGAGGCGCGCGACGCGCCGCAGGGCGTCGCCGTCGGCGGGGAGGGTGCCGCGGGCGCGCACCCACTCGACCGCGAGGCCGTCGGCGGTGCGGGCGCGCGCCGCGAGTCGCCGCAGCACCGCCGGATCGCTCCCAGTGCCGATGCTGTCGCGTTCGAGGCTGCCGTCTGACGCGGTCGACCGGAAGCCGCCGAGGGTGATGGTCACGAACGGGTCCGGGCGCGCGCGCCGAGCGGTCTCGATCGCGGCCAGGCGCTCCGCGGTGCGGCAGGGGAGCAGCGCGTCGGGGGCGGCGCACGCGACGGCGGCGGCCACGGACGGCGTCATGGGCGCCGCGTGCGCGGTGCTGTCGCCCGGCTGTGTCGTGTCTGGCTCGGTAGACACGAGCGCGAGGCGCACCCGCTGGCGCATCGCGACCAGCAGCCGTTCGGCGTCGCGGGCGGCGGTCGCGTCGTCGGCGCGGAGGTCGTCACCGAGGAGGGGGCGCTCGACCGTGAGCCGGCGCTCGCGGCGCCAGCGCTCCAGCAGGACGAGCGCGTCGGAGTCGGCGGCCACGCCGCCCGAAACCGCAGCCGAAATCGCACTGGCCCGGAAGCTCAACAAGTTTCCCGATGCCATCCGCCTGGCCGGTGAGTCGCTGCGTCCGCACTATCTGGGACTCTACCTGTTCGAACTCGCCGGGGATTACAGTTTCTTCAACAACGCCGACAAGGTTCTCGTCGACGATCCGGCGATCCGGGCGCGACGCCTGCTGCTGTGCGCCCGCACCTTGCTGATGCTCGAAACCGGCCTGCACCTGCTCGGGCTGCGGACCCTCACGCGGATGTAAATCCCGCGATAATCGCGCTCGCGCACCGGCGTTTCGCTCGGAAGACGCCCTCGCCCCTTCCAGAAAAGCTGCTT
>CBHYLO010000437.1:0-4426 GCA_966128675.1 uncultured bacterium
CGCCCCCCGCCGTGGCGCGCGGCGCCCCGGGGGGCCGGCCCCCGGGGGTTTCGGGGGGCCCCCCGGGTCCTGTCCCGCGGCGCCGCTCAGGCGGTCGGCCGCGGGGTCGGCTCGGAAGGTTGGTCGGAGGGCCGTCCCGCGCCCGACGTCACGTCCCGGAGATCGGGCGCGGCGTCGGGCGCGATCGCGTCCGGGATGGCCGAGTCCGTCACGTGGATCGGGAAGACGGGGATCGCGGGGCCGGGCGTCGGCGCCGCGCCCTCGGCCACGCGGTCGGCGAAGCGCGCCAGCCAGGAGCGCAGGTTGTCGGGCTGGTAGGGCGGCTTCGTCGCGCGGTGGCGCTCGAGCACGCTGTCGTGCACGGACTCGAAGGTGTGGATCGGCCGGCCGTCCCTGGCGCGCCGCTCGACGAACAGCTCGCGGCGGTGCTCGCCCATCGTCTTGTAGAAGCGCGACATCGAGTCGTAGAGCTGCCCGTCGCTGCGGAGCGTCAGCGCGGCGACGACGGCCGGGTCGAGCGCCAGCCCCGCGCTCTGCGCGCGGTCGAGCATCCAGTGCAGCGCGTGGTCGGAGAGGCCGGAGTCCGGGTAGCCGCCGCCCACGTTGGAGTGCACGCCCGCGAACCACGTCTGCTCGACGCGCTGGGTGCGGTCGGGCGTGATGTCGGAGTCGGGCACCTCCCACAGCGTGGGCGCGAACGGCTTGCGCCGCTCGTCGATGGCGAGCGCGTGGAAGGCGTGGTCGACGCGGGCGCTGAGCGTGACGTCGTGGAAGCCGTACTGCCGGCGCGTGAACCAGCCCACCGGCCCGCTCGTGGGCACGCCGAGGGAGCCGACCGTGTCCCAGACGCCGATACAGTGGACGCGCGGCGCGTGCGCGTACCGCTCGCGGAACGCGACCGACGCGTCGGCGTTGGGGTGCGCGCCCGGCTTGCGGTCGCGGTAGAGCTTGTAGGCTTCCTCGACGCGGTCGCGGTGCTCGGGCTTGAGCAGGCCGCAGTTGCGGATCAGGCCCGCGAGGCTGCGCGCGGTGTAGGCGCCGCGGCTGAAGCCGAAGAGGTAGAGCTCGTCACCGGGCTCGTAGAGCGCGACGAGCCACGAGTAGCACGCCTGGACGTTGCGCGAGAGCCCGACGCCGAACGCGCCGCCGAGCATCTTCTCGTACCAGGGGCCGACGCCGACGCCGGCGTGGTAGAAGGTGTGCTGCAGGACGCCCTGCGCGTCCTGCTTGGCGACGGCCTTCTCGAACTTGGCGACGTTCGTGAGGCCGGAGCCGTCCTCCTTGGCCGCATCGCGGGAGTTCCACGTGCCGTCGGTGCAGACGACGAGCCGCTTCATGCGCTTCCTCCAGCGTGATGTGCGGGACCGTGCGCCTCCGTGCAGCGCGGGTGTACGGTTCGCGCCCCACGGTGGGATGCGGGACACACGGCGTCAACAAGCAAATCGGCGAAGCGGAGGACGAAACGGCGGAGGACGATGGAGCGGAGGACGGAACGGCGTGAGACGATGAGGCGGACCCTCTCAGCTTGGAGCTTCAAGCCGAAAGGTCCGCCGTTCCGTCTCACGCTCCATCGTCTTCCGCCCTTCCGTCCTCCGCCGTTCCGTCCTCCGCCCTACCGTGGCCGCACGACGGTGGTGAAGTCGGCGCGCGCGACCACGCGCTCGCCCACGCGCGCCTCGCCGCGCAGCTTCGCGACGCCACGCTTGAAGGCGCGCAGCGTGACCTCCAGCGCCAGCGTCTCGCCCACGCGCGCGCGGCCGCGCAGGCGCACGCGCTCGAAGCCCGCGAAGTAGCCGATCACGCCCTCGGGCGCGTCGATGACGTCCATCAGCAGCGCGGCGCTGGTCTGCGCGAGCGCCTCGACCGCGAGCAGGCCGGGGAGGCCGGGCTCCCAGCCGGTGGCCGCGGGGCCCGCGGGCCCGCCGGTGGCCCACTCGCCGCCCGTGACGCGGCGATGGCCGATCACGCGCTGCCCGCGCGCCAGGACGTCGATGCGGTCGACGAGCAGCAGCGGATAGCGGTGCGCGAGCAGCCCGAGCACGGCCTGGGCGTCGAGCGTGGCGAGGGGAAGCACGGAGAGGCGGAGGACGATGAGGCGGAGGACGATGACGCGGAGAACGATACGGCGTGAGACGGAACGGCGGAGGGTGTGGAGCGCCGCATCATCGTCGCACGCCCTTCCGTCCCCCGCTGCATCGTCGTCCGCCGTTCCGTCCTCCGCCTCACCGTGCTCAGGCGAGCGAGAGCCCGTGCCGCTCGATCAGGTCGTAGAGGCTCATCATGTCGGGCTCCACGCCGTTCCGCACGCACGCGGCGATGACCGCCGTCATGTCGCGGATGCGCCCGCCGTCCCCCGGCATCACGTGGACGGCGACGTCCTCGTAGCAGCGCTCCATGCCGCCGGGCGCGCAGACGGCGAGGAAGCGCGCCGGCGCGGGCGCGTCGACGTCGACCCAGAAGGTGTGCGGGGCGTGGGGCGGCACGACGGCGCTGCTCCCCGCCGCCAGCCGCTGCTCCGCGCCGTCGAGCCAGAGCCAGAGCACGCCGTCGAGCACGTGCAGCACCTCGCACGCCGCGTGACGGTGCACCGGCATCGCCACGCATCCGGGCGCGAGCGCGTGCTCCAGCACCGACGCGGCCCCGCCGCTGGCGTCGCCGCGCACGCAGACGCGGGTGCGGAAGCGGCGGATGCTGGCGTCGGTGCCGGAATCCGGAGTGGCGACGAGGGAAATGGACATTGGTGAAGCGGAGGACGGTGAAGCGGAGAACGATAGGGCGGAGGACGGTGGAGCGCGATACGAAGAAGCGGACCCTTCGCGCTCGACGCTTCGAGCCGAAAGGTCCGCCTCATCGTTTCACGCCTTTCCGTCCTCCGCCGTTCCGTCCTCCGCCGTATCGGTCTCCGAGTTAGCGGATCCGGGCTCGTTCGAGCGTGGTGGTCGCCGTCGCCCCCGTGCCCTCGCGCGCCATCAGGAACACCGACCCGTCCGGGCCGAAGCCCATGATCTGCCGGCCGGCCGGCACCTGCACGCGGTCCACCAGCTCGCCCTTCGCGTTCACGACGTCGTAGACCAGCGCGCCCGGCGCGGTCGACGCCGCGGTGGTGCGGATCCAGACGTTGCCCTGCGCGTCGGCACGGGCCGAGTTGGCGAGGAAGGGCGGGCGGTAGTCGGGGAGCTCGCTCGGGTCGACGAAGATGAGCGCCGGCGCCGCGGCCGCGGCGGCGGCACCGGCCGCGGCGGACGGGCCACTGCCCGGCGGGCCGCCGACGGCGACCTGCATCCCGCCCTCGACCTGCACGCGGCGCTCGCCGCCGCCGCGCGGCGGGCCGCCGGGGCCCTCGTTGATCTGCATCATCATGCGCGGCGCGCCGCCCCTGTCCATGCCGCCCACCGCGCCCATGCGCGCGCGCTGCGCCTTCACCGAGTCCAAGAAGGTCCACTGCTGCTCGACGGTCAGCCGCTGCCAGTCGAACGGCACCTTGGCCGCGCTCTGCGTCGCGCCGTCGGGCGTGACGAGGTCCAGGTGGTAGTCGCGGCCGCGCACGATCGCGATCGTCCCGTCGCTCAGCACCGCCCAGTCGTCGGCCTGCGGCAGCGGGTTGTACACCGACGAGATCGAGCGGCGGCCCTCTCCGCTCTCGGTCACCTGCATGCGGATCTTCGGCGTCTTCACGAAGCCCACCGTGTCGACGGCGCGGGTCGCGAGGTCGACGCGCACGAGCGCCGCGGAGTCGGGCATCTCGGGCAGGGGCATCGCGCCGCTGCCGCCCGAGGCGCCCGGCGGCGGGCCCGCGAAGCGGAACTGCGGCATCGAGCGGTAGACCAGGCGGCCCCTGGCGTCGAAGCCCGGCGTGCCGAACGCCGCGCTCACGAGCGCGTTGGCGTCCTGCGCGCGCGGCACCGACAGCGTGCGCCCGACCTTCCCGTTCGGGTCGATGACGAGCATCGACATGCTGGCCGCGTCGACGAACAGCGTCGAGTCGCCGCGGAACGGGATCAGCCCGCCGATGCGGCCGCCGTACGCGTTGCCCGTGGCGGCGGTGGTGTCGGCGACGACGGTGGCGTTGGCGAGCGTCGAGTCGAGCAGCACCACGCGGCGCTGCAGCGCGTCGTTCAGCAGCACGCGGCCGCCGGGCAGCGCGCGCACCGACGTCACGAGGCCGACGGGCGCCGTGGTCTTCGCGACGACGGGGCCCAGCGGGCGGATGGGCGGGCGGGACTGAGCGTGCGCGGCGGGAGCCGCGACAATAGCAAGGAGGATGAAGCGACGCATGATGAATAGGGGTGGGAGCTGCGGACTGCGGGCTGCGGATTCTTCACTACGCTGCGGACTGCGGGCGGCGGTTCGAAACAACGGCTGCCCCCTACTTCAGAACCCCAGCCCGCAGCCCCCCGCGCACAGTCCCAGTCGAATGATCACCCCC
>CBHYLO010000438.1:0-4424 GCA_966128675.1 uncultured bacterium
TCGCCGCCGCCACGGCCGGCGCGCAGGCGCCGCGCGTGCCGCCCGCCGCCGCGGCGTGGACGCGGGGCGCGGTCTGCTACGAGGTCTTCGTCCGCTCCTTCCAGGACAGCGACGGCGACGGCATCGGCGACCTGCGCGGGCTGATCCAGCGCCTCGACTACATCAACGACGGCCGCGCGGACACGCAGCGCGACCTCGGCGCCCGCTGCATCTGGCTCATGCCCGTGGCCGAGTCGCCGAGCTACCACGGCTACGACGTCAGCGACTACTACCGGGTCGAGCGCGACTACGGCACGACCGCCGACTGCAGGCGCCTGGTGGCCGAGGCGCACCGGCGCGGCATCCGCGTGCTCGTGGACATGGTGCTGAACCACGCCTCCAGCGAGCACCCGTTCTTCCAGGCCGCGCTGCGCGACACGACCTCCGAGTACCGCCGCTGGTTCCGCTGGTCGCCCTCGCAGCCGACCGAGAAGAACCCGTGGGGGCAGAGCAACTGGCACCGGTCGCCGGTGCGCGACGAGTGGTACTACGGGCTGTTCTGGAGCGGGATGCCCGACCTGAACTACACGCATCCGCCGGTCATGGAGGAGGCGAAGCGCGTCGCGCGCTTCTGGCTCGACTCGATGGGCGTGGACGGCTTCCGACTCGACGCGATCCCGTTCCTCGTCGAGGAGGGCGGCCGCGTGCAGCACGCGCTGGGCACGCACGCCGCGCTGCGCGACTGGGCCGCGTACGTCCGCCGCGTGAAGCCCGACGCCTTCACCGTCGGCGAGGTGTGGGACAGCACCGGCGCGATGCTCCCGTACTATCCCGACCAGCTGGACGCGCACTTCGCGTTCGAGGTCGCCGACGCGATCGTGAACGCGGTGCGGTCGGGGTCGTCGAAGGGGCTGCTGCCGCCGGTGCTGCGCCTGCAGCGCGCGCTGCCGGCCAGCCGCTGGTCGCCCTTCCTCCGCAACCACGACCAGACGCGCACGCGCACGGAGCTCGGCGGCGACCTGGCGAAGGCACGCCTCGCCTCCGCGCTGCTGCTGACGATGCCCGGCCTCCCGTTCGTCTACTACGGCGAGGAGCTGGGGATGGTGGGCGGCAAGCCCGACGAGCGCCTCCGCACGCCGATGGCGTGGACGCGCGGCCCGAACGTCGGCTTCACGACCGGGAAGCCGTGGGAGCGGCTGCAGGACGACTCGCTCGTCGCCAACGTCGAGGCGCAGGAGCGCGACCCGCGCTCGCTGCTGAACCTCCACCGCCGCCTCATCCACCTGCGCGCGCGCCACGCCGCGCTCGGCGAGGGCGAGCTGGTGCCGGTGACGACGGGCAGCGACGCGGTCGCCGCGTACGTCCGGCGCGCCGGCAACCGCGCGGTGCTGGTGATCGCCAACCTCGGCGCCGCGCCGTTGACGGGTGTCACGCTCGCGACCGACGACCGCGTGCTCGCGGCCGGACGCTACGCCGCGCGCAGCCTGCTCGGCGGGCCCGCGGGCGCGACGCTGCGGCTCGGCACCGAGGGGCGGATCCGTGGCTACGTGCCGCTGCCGGCGCTCGCCGCGCACGAGGTCCACGTGCTCGACCTCGTGCGCACGGGGCGCTGACGCGCTAGCGGGCCATCACCGCGCACGGCGCCGACACGTGCGCGCGCTGCTGGTCCGCCGGCGGCGCGGTGACGCCCGCGAGCTGCGCCGAGAGCGCGAGCGCGACGCCGTTCGTCCAGCCGAAGCCGTCCTGGTTGGGATACTCGCCGCCGCCCGCGCGCCGGTTCGGATCGACGACGTCGTACTTCTCGGTCATCTTGCCCGTCGTGCGGTAGGTGCGGCGGTTGAGGTCCAGCCACCGCGCGCGCGCCGTGTCGGCGAGGTCGGCGCGACCGTAGCAGCGCACGCCCTGCATCGACAGCCACTGGAGCGGCGGCCAGCCGTTGGGCGCGTCCCACTGCTGCCCCGACGCGACCAGCGTCGTGACGAAGCCGCCCGAGCGCGAGAACTCGCGCTCCAGGCGCGCGGCCACGGCGCGCCCCTGCTCCGGCGTCGCGAGCCCGAAGTAGAGCGGCGCCGCGGCGGCGAGCGTCGGCCGGTCGCTCACGCGCTCGCCGGTGCGCCAGCGCACGTCGTAGAAGAAGCCCGACGCGGGATCGTACGCGGCCGCGAGCAGCGCGGTGCGGCGCGCGGCCGCCGCCGCGTCGAAGCGCGCCGCCACCGCGCCGTCGCCGGGCTGGTTGCGGACGCGGCGCAGCGCCGCGATGGTGCGTTCCTGGTGGTAGAGCAGGCTGTTGAGGTCCACCGGCGCGAGGTCCGTGGTCTCCAGCGTGCGCAGGTCCTTCGGGTCGCGCATCCAGCGGCTGGAGAAGTCCCACCCGCTCTCGGCCGCCGCGCGCACGTGGCGGTAGAAGGCCTCGCGCGCCGCGCCGGCGGCGAACGAGCGGCCGAGCTCCTCGTCCTCGCGGTACGACTCGGGGCGCGGCTCGGGGATGTCGTCCCAGTAGCGGTTGAGCGTCGCGCCGTCGCGCAGCCGCACCACGCGCCGGTGCGCGCCGCCGGGCGCCACGCCCGCCGCGCCCTCCATCCAGAACGCGTGCTCCGCCTCCAGCGCGTCCAGCCAGCGGAGCGCCTGCGCGGTGTCGGTGGCGGTCGCGTAGAGCCCCACCATCGCCGCGAAGAAGGGCGGCTGGCTGCGGCCCAGGTAGTACGTGCGGTTGCCGTTGGGGATGTGCCCGACGGTGCGCACGAGGTGCGCGAAGTTGTCGAGCATCGAGCGCACGAGGTCCGTCCGCCCGCTCTCGACGAGGCCGAGCATCGTGAAGTACGAGTCCCAGTAGTAGACCTCGCGGAAGCGGCCGCCCGGCACCACGTACGGATGCGGCAGCGGGAGCAGCGACGAGCGCGGGTCCTCGACGTCGGCCTGCCGCGTCAGCACCGGCCAGAGCGCGCGGATGTGCGCCTCCATGGTGCGCGTGGAGTCGGGGCGGAACTCGGCGCCCACCGGGTGCGGTGCCTCGAACGTGCGCCGCACGAACGCCGCGAGGTCGAAGCCCGGCGCCGTGCGCTCGGCCGCCCAGCGCGCGCGGATCGCCGCGGGGTCCTCGAGCGGCCGCGCGTCGACGAACGTCTTGCCGTCGGGGAAGACGCGGGCGCGCTGCACCTCGCCGAAGAGCTCCCCCAGCGCCCGCGCCGGCTCGTAGCGCCCTTCCGCTGCGCGCACCGCGGCCGGCGCGGCGGCCGGCGGCGCGGAGCGGCACGCGCCGAGCGACAGCGCGAGGAGGAGCAGGTGCGCGGAACGGGACGCGAGCGCAGTCATGGAGAAGAGCAGTTCATGTGAGCAAGTGCGACGGCCTTCGGTTCGCGCGATACAGCCAATCCTGTAAATCCTGCACATCCTGATAATCCTGTCAAAAGCTGTTGGACAGGATTATCAGGATGTGCAGGATTTACAGGATGCGCGGCTCCTCTCATGCTGGGCTCAGCGCACCAGCACGCGATACCCGTGCGCCGGGATCGTGAGGCTGCCGCTCACCGCGAGGTCGGTCCGCTTCCCGTCGAACCAGTCGGTGTACTCGCCCGTCTGCGGCAGCCCCTGGTACGCCACGGTCGACTCGGCGTCGCCGAAGTTGACCGCGACCAGCACCGTGTTCGCGCCCTGCGTGCGCGTGAACGCGTACACGCGGTCGCCGCCGTTCGTGCGCAGCGCGACCTGGCGCCCGCCCCAGCCGCCGTTCGCGAGCGCGGGCTGGCTGTCCTTGAGCGCCAGCATGCGCCGGTAGAAGCCCGCCAGCGACGGCCCGCGCCAGTTCACCGTGTCCTTCTCGAAGAAGCGGAGGCGCTTGTTCATGCTCACCTCCTGCCCCGTGTACACCAGCGGCATCCCGTTCTGCATCGTCGCCGCCAGCACGAACGCCGGCAGGTGGTTCGCCTTCATCCGCTCGAACTCGGTGCCCTGCCAGCTGTTCTCGTCGTGGTTGCTGGTGAAGTACATCCGCATCGCCTCGCGCGGATACGTGCTGTCCTGCTTCGCGAGGTACGCGTCCAGCGCCGACGTGGGCTTCTTCCCCTGCGCCAGCTCGTTCAGCAGGTGGTGCAGCTCCCAGCCGTACGTCATGTCGAACGCCGCGTGCGCCCGCGGCGACTCGGCCTCGGCCAGCAGGAAGACGTCCGGCTTCGCGGCCTGCAGCGCGCGCCGCGCCTCCGCCCAGAAGTCGTCGGGGACGCCGCCCGCCACGTCGCAGCGGAAGCCGTCGACCTTCATGCTGTCCAGCCAGTAGCGCATGTCGGCGATCATCGCCTGGCGCATCGCCGGCTTCGTGTAGTCCAGCTCCGCGACGTCGGTCCAGTCGGTCGGGCGGCCCTCGTTGTCGCGGGCGTTCGAGATCGTCCCGTCGGGGTTCTTCACGTACCAGTCGGGATGCTGCGTGATCCACGGATGGTCGAACGCCG
>CBHYLO010000439.1:0-4424 GCA_966128675.1 uncultured bacterium
GGGCGGTCGCGCGCGCGGCGATCGCGGCCGCGCTGTCGCGCGGGGCGCCGACGTGCCTGCTGTGGGGCGGCGAGACGACGGTGACGGTGCGCGGCGCGGGACGCGGGGGGCGCAACCAGGAGCTGGCGCTGGCGGCCGCGATCGCGCTGGACGACGCGGTGCGCGCGGGCGTGATCGACGAGGGCACGCCGATCGTGGTGCTGAGCGGCGGCACGGACGGCATCGACGGGCCGACCGACGCGGCGGGCGCGGTGGCGACGCCGCGCACGGTGCGCGACGCGTGGGCGCGCGGCCTCGACGCGCGGCGCGCGCTGGCGGCGAACGACGCCCACGGCTTCTTCGCGGCCGCGGGCGGGCTGCTGCGCACGGGGCCCACGCACACGAACGTGATGGACGTGCAGGTGGCGCTGGTGGGCGCGCCGGAGGCGCAGGCGGAAGCGACGGACCGGGTCACCTGAACGTGGCGCGCCCGTGGTCCCGGGCGCTATCGTGGCGCGCCGGTCGCGCGGTGCGACCCCTTTCCTCCCCACTGCCCATGCTCATGATCTCACGCCTGCGGCCCCTCGCCCTGCTGCTCGCCGTCGCCTGCTCGAACAAGGACGCCGCGCCCGCGGCGGAAGGCGGGGCCGCGCCGGCCGCGTCGACTCCCGCCGCCGCGCAGGCGGAGGGGGACCTCGCCGACGTCGCGAGCTACAAGCTGACGATGGACAAGGTCGACCGCCTGTTCGCGGCGCAGCGCGCGATGGCGGTGCGCGCGCAGGCGTTGTCGCCGGCCGAGCGGGCGGCGCTGGACTCCGCGGGCGCGAACGACGACAGCGACGACCAGAGCCTGGACGGCATCGCGGCGAAGATCGAGCGCACGCCGCCGATGGCCGCGGCGGTGCGCGAGGCGGGGCTGTCGCCGCGCGAGTTCGCGACGATCACGATGGCGATGCTGCAGTCGGCGATGGCGGGCGGCGTGCTGCAGATGCGCCCGAAGGACAACGCGGACTCGCTGGTGCGCGAGATGAAGGCGAACATGGACAACGTGCGCTTCATGCGCGAGCACGAGGCGGAGATCAAGCAGAAGCAGGAGGCGCTGGCGGCGGAGTTCAAGAAGCTGGGCGTGGACGGGTGAGTCGCTGCGGGCAGCGGGCAGCGGATCCGAACGACGAGCTGCATCAGACGGGATGACAGGATGGACCAGGAGGCTCCGTGCGGCGCGTCGTTCCATGCGCACCACGGAGCCTCCTCGTCATGCCGTCATCCCGGCCCATGGCGTTCAGCGTCCGGCGCGCCCTGCGCTGGTCGGCGAACTCGTGACTACGGATGCTCCGGATGAGACGGATGCTTCGGATCGTTCCGCGTGGCGGCGACGCTCCACGCGCTCCGAGGAGCGATCCGCATGATCCGTCTCATCCGTAGCCAAATGAGTGGTTCGTGCCTGCCGCGTGCGACACCGGCCGCCGAGGGCACGGAGCGCATCCGCAGCCCGCAGCCTTTCAGAGATCGAGCGCCCGCACCAGCGCCTCACGCTCGCCCGCGTCGGGCAGGCGGCCCGTCCCGGCGGCCGCGTCGTCGGTCATGTGCCGCGGGTTGGAGGTGCCGGGGATCACGCACGTGACCGCCGGGTGCGCGAGCACGAACTTCAGCAGCGCCTGCGGCCAGCTGCCGGCCCACGCGCGCACCGCCGCGGGCAGCGGCTCGCCCGCCAGGCGGCGCAGCAGCCCGCCGCCGCCGAAGGGCAGGTTCACCAGCACGGCCACGCCCGCGTCGCGCGCCGCCGGGAGCAGCCGCTGCTCCGCGTCGCGCACCGCCACCGAGTAGGGGAGCTGCACGACGTCGACGCGCTCGTGCGCGACGATGCGCTCCAGCTCCGCGAACGCGCTCGTCTGGTAGTGCGTCACGCCCACGTACCGGACGCGGTCCTCGGCCTGCCAGCGCCGCAGCGTGGCCAGGTGCGTGCGCCAGTCGACGAGGTTGTGCACCTGCATCAGGTCGATGCGTCGCCGGCGCAGCAGGCGCGCGGACTGCTCCATCTGGCGGACGCCGTCGGCCTCGCCGCGCGTCCACACCTTCGTGGCCCAGAACAGCGCGTCGCCCAGCCCGGCCCGCTCGGCCAGCTCGCCGGCGATGGACTCCGAGGCGCCGTACATCGGGCTCGAGTCGACCACGCGGCCGCCCGCCGCGTGCAGCGCGCGGAGCGTCGCCTCCAGCGGCGCGAGCGACTCGGCCGTCCGGCGCGGCGGGTCGAACGTCTGCCAGGTGCCGAGGCCGATGACGGGGAGCTCCTCCCCGGTACGCGGGATCGGGCGCGTCGCCATGGCGACGGCGGGCGGTGGGCTGACGGCGGCGACGCTGGCGTGCGCGGCGAGGGTCGCGGCCGTCCCGGCGACGAAGGTGCGGCGATCCATGGGCGCCCGGCGAGCACGGGGCGCGCCACGACGTCTCCGTGGACCCAATCCTGCGGCCCTGGAATGGCGCAGCGGGCCGCTTCCACCCGAGCTCGAGGGGAGGTCCCATGAGCGACGTCACGGCTGGCCGCGCGCGCACGGTGGTCGCCCCGGTGGACGGCACGGCCGAGGGCGAGCGCGCGCTCGAGTTCGCGTCGGTGGCCGCGCGCCGGCTGGACGCGGCGCTGGAGCTGTTCCACGTCGTGCGGCCGCCGCCGCCGCTGACGGTCGACCCGCCGCTCGTCGCCCCCACCGCGGACGCCGAGTCGCTGGCGCTGGCGCGCGCGGACGCGCTGTCGCACGCCCGGGCGTACCTCGCCGCGCTCGCGCGACGCGTCGCCGGCGCATCCGTCGGCACGCGGCTCGAGGAGGGCGAGCCCGCGACGACGATCGTCGCCCGCGCGCGCGAGCACGACGCGGTGCTGCTGGTGCTGCCGACGCACGCGCGCGGCACGCTCGCGCGCGCGCTGCTGGGGAGCGTGGCGCTGCCGGTGGCGCGCGACGCGCCGGTGCCGGTGCTGCTGGTGCCGCCCGGCACGCCCGCGCACGCGGCCGAGTCGTGGCCGGCGTACGTGCTGTTCGCGACCGAGGGCGACGCGTCGGCCGAGCGTGCGCTGGCGCAGGTCGCGGCGCTGTGCGCGCCGGGCGCGCAGGCGGCGATCCTCACCGTGGTCGACCCGATGGTCGCGCTGGCGGAGCGGCTGCCGCGCGACCCGCTGGACGACGCGGACCGGCTGGCGCCGCAGCTGCGCGCGGCGGGCCTCGCGGTGGTGGCCGAGGAGGCGGCGCACGGCCGGCCGGCGCACGCGATCACGGAGGTCGCGACCGAGGAGGGTGCGGAGCTGCTGGCGCTGGCGACGCATCCGCGGCACGGCCCGGGCGAGCGGCTGATCGAGGGGAGCGTGGCGGCGGCGGTGGTGCACCGCGCGCCGTGCCCGGTGTGGCTGACGCACGCGTGACGCACGCGTGACGCGCGGACGCGCGTCGCGTCGTCATCGTTCCTTCATCCGCGGTTCACGCACGTCTCATCGCACGCTCATCGACGCGTCACGCGACCGCCATCGGCGGCTCATGCGCGGTGCGCAACGTGGCGACAGCCGGTCGCGGGACGAGCCCGCGCGCCGGCGTTCCTCACGTCGCGGAGCGTCGCACATGCTGCACGAACTGCCGGAGTCCCGCCGTCGCCGCCGCCGCTCGACGCGCGGGCTGGTGACGAGCGTCGTCCTGCACGGTGGGCTGATCGTCCTCGTGGTCGTCGGCACCGCGCGTGGCACGCCGGCACCGGAGGCGCCGCCGGACGAGCACATCGTCTATCAGGCGCCGCCGCCGGTGCCCGACGCGCCGCGCGCGCCCGAGCAGCCGCGCGACGCCACGACGCCCGCGCGCCCGGACCCGCCGACGACGCCCGCGCTGCCGCAGCTGCCGGCGCCGATCGAGGTGCCGACGGAGATCCCGGCGCCCGGGCCGCCGACGCTCCCGCCCGACTACTTCGAGCGGCGCGCGCTCGGCGCGTCCTCGGACGTGACGCCTGGTGGCGCGCGCTCTGGCGGCGGCGATGCGCCGGCGGACGGCGTGTGGGCGTCGCACCTGGTGGAGCGCGCGGTGGAGCCGCTGCGCGGGGCGGCGCCGCGCTATCCCGAGACGCTGCGGGGCGCGGGCGTCGAGGGGACGGTGGTGGCCGAGTTCGTGGTGGACACCACGGGCCGCGTGGAGGCGGCGTCGGTGCGGTTCGCGGAGCGCGCGCATCCGCTCTTCGAGGAGGCGGTGCGTCAGGCGCTGCGCGGCATGCGGTTCCGGCCCGCGGAAGCGGGAGGGCGGGCGGTGCGGCAGCTGGTGCGGCAGCCGTTCGTGTTCGCGCTGACGCGGTGAACGATCGACGCGGGGCGGTCGGCGCGCCGGACCCCAACGGCATCTGCAACGACAGGATCTGACAAGAGCGGATAAGTGCGGATGGCTCCGGTGGAGGGCGATGATCGTCGCACCCACGCAGAG
>CBHYLO010000440.1:0-4421 GCA_966128675.1 uncultured bacterium
CGCTCTGGCGGTGCGCCGCGAGCACGCGCAGGTGGATGGCGCCCGCGATCGCGCCCGCGACGCCGAGCACGGCGAGCAGCCGCGCCCACCAGGTGGCCCACCACGGCGTGGCGACGTCGATCACGAGCGTCGCGCCCTCGCGGTTCCACACGCCCGCGGCGTTGGCGGCGATGACGTGGAAGACGTAGCGGCCGGGCCGCACGCCCGCGTACGCGGCCTCGCGCCGGTCGCCGGCCTGCACCCACGCGCGGTCCACGCCCTCCAGGCGGTACGCGTAGCGCACCTTCTCGGGCGCGGTGAAGTCGAGCGCCGCGTAGCCGACGGTGAACGCGCCCGCGTCGTGCGCCAGCCGCACGACGGTGTCGGCGTCCACGCCCGCGAGGTGCCGCAGCGCGCCGCCCGCCGGCTGCAGCGATACGACGGCCACCGGCGGCGGCGGCGGCGCGGGCGCGGCGTCGTCGGGGCGGAAGACGTTCACGCCCGTCGTGCCGCCGAAGTACATCGTGCCGTCGGCGGCGCGGTGGAACGCGAAGCGGTTGAACTCGCGGCCCTGCAGCCCGTCCGCGAGCCCGTAGCGCATCACCGCGCCCGTCCGCGGGTCGAGCACCGCGAGCCCGTCGTCGGTGCTCATCCAGAGGCGGCCGCGCGCGTCCTCGACGATCGCGTAGACGAAGCGGTGCGGCAGCCCGTCCGCGACGCCGAGGGTGACGAAGCGGTCGCGGCGCGCGTCCCAGCGCGCGACGCCGGCGCCCTTGGTGGCGACCCAGATGGTCCCGGTGCGGTCCTCCATCACGTGCGTGACGAAGTCGGTGCCGAGCGCGCCGGGGCGGCCGGGGACGCCGCGGTAGTGCACCGCCTGGCCGGTGCGGCGGTCGAAGCGCGTGAGGCCGTCCACGCCGCCGATCCACAGCCGGCCGACGCGATCCTCGTGGATCGTCTGCACGTCGTCGTTGACGAGCACGCGGACGTCGCCGGCGCGCGCGCCGTACACGCGCGCCGAGCGCCGGTCGGCGGCGATCTCCAGCATCCCCTCGCCCGCGAGCCCGACGAGCAGGCGGCCGGCGCGGTCCTCGGTGACCAGGTTCACGCGCGCGTCGGCCCGCACGAACGGCGAGCGCGTGAACGTCCCCGTCGCGCGGTCGAGCATCGCCAGCCCGCCGTAGTGCATGCCGACCCACAGCGTGCCGGCGCGGTCCTCGTGCAGCGCCCACACGTCGTCGGCGGGGAGCGAGCGCGGGTCGCCGGCGCGGTGGCGGTAGACGGTGACGCGCCCCGTGCGCGCGTCGCGGCGGTTCAGCCCCCCGTACTGCGTGGCGATCCACAGGTCGCCGGCGCGGTCGGTGAGGATGCCGCGCACGTAGCCGTCGCTCAGCATGCCGGGCGCGCGGACGGCGCCCGGCGCCGCCGCGACCGCGCGCAGGACGTCGAAGCGCACCGTCGACGGCGCGGACTTGCAGACGCCGTAGCTCTCCAGCCCCGCCCACAGCACGCCGCCGCGGTCCACCAGCACCGACCGCACGGTCTCGCCGGCGAGCGAGCGCGGGTCCGCGCGGTCCTGCCGGTGGCGCCGCCAGGTGCCGGTGGCCGGGTCGAGCGCGGTGAGCCCGCCGTCCGAGCCGATCCAGAGCAGGCCGTCGGGGCCGACCTCGAGCGCGAGCACGCGGCCGCCGACGGGCGAGGGGCGGCCGGGCGCGTCGGCGCCGTGGTGCACGAGCACGCGCCGCGTCGCCGGGTCGATGGCCACCAGCGCGTTCTCGCTGGCCACCCAGAGCGTGCCGCGGCGGTCGCGCCGGATGGCGCGCACGGGGAACCACGGCACCGCGCCGGCGACGGGCGTGAAGGTGCCGCTCGCCGGGTCGAACAGCGCCAGCCCGGTGCGCGTCCCCACCCACAGCCGGCCGCCGTCCCCCTCGGTCACCGCGAGCACGTCGTTGGCGAGGGCCGCGGTGTCCGCCGGCAGGGGCGCGTACCGGCGCACCTGCCCGGTGCGCGGGTCGAGCCGGTCGAGGCCGCGCACGGTGCCCGCCCAGACGTGGCCGTCGCCCGCGGCCAGCACCGCGTTGACGCGGTCGCTGGCGAGCGTGTGCGGGTCGCCGTCCACGTGGCGGTAGCGGCGGAAGTGCTCGCTGGCGGGGAGGAAGCGCTGCAGGCCGCCGTGCAGCGTCGCGACCCAGAGCGCGCCGTCCGGGCCGACCGACAGGCCGGTGACCCAGGCGTCGGCCATCGACGTCGTGTCGCCGATGACGGGGCGGAAGACGGCGAAGCCGGCGCCGGCGTGGCGATTGAGCCCGTCCTCGGTGCCGAGCCAGAGGAAGCCCGCGCGGTCCTGCACCAGCGCGGTCACGGTGCCGTGCGACAGCCCGCGGTCCTGCGCCACGTGCTCGAACGCCGGGCGCCCGGCCGGCAGCGGCTGGGCGGCCGTGGGGCCGGGCAGGACGACGAGCAGCGCGGCGGTCAGCCCGAGCGCGAGCGAGCGCGCGCGGCGGCGGACGCGCCGCGCCGCCGGGCCGGACGGGCGCGCGGACATCGGCAGGCGGGTGGGACGGCGACGATGGAGTGGTGATGACAGACCGATGACAGCCCCTCGGCGTCACACCGCCTTGACTTCGCGCCGGGGGAGCGGCACCATAGCCTAAGAACCTTAGGCCTGGAGCCGCCGCATGGGATCGACCGAGCTGGACCTCGTCCGCGGGACCTTCGACCTGCTCGTCCTCAAGGCGCTCTCCTGGGGCCCGATGCACGGGCTGGGCGTGCTGCGCTGGATCGAGCAGGCGTCGCGCGCGCAGCTGCAGGTCACCGAGGGCGCGCTCTATCCCGCGCTCCACCGCCTGGAGCAGCGTGGCTGGCTGGACGCCGAGTGGGGCCTCACCGAGCGGAACCGCGAGGCCAAGTTCTACCGCCTGACCCCCGAGGGCCGCCGCGCGCTGACGGCCGAGCTGTCGAAGTGGACGCGCTACACGGAGGCGGTCGGGCTCGTGCTCGCCGCGCCGGGCGCGTGAGCGCGCGCCGCCGCCTCCGACTGGCGCTGGTGCGCCGCACGCGCGCCACGCGCCTGCGCGACGTCGACGCGGAGCTGCGCTTCCACATCGAGGAGCGGGTCGACGAGCTGGTGGCGGGCGGCATGCCGCGCCCGCAGGCCGAGGCGGAGGTGCGCGCGCGCTTCGGCGACGTGGCCGGCGTGCGCGCCGAGTGCGCGGCCATCGACGCGGCGGGCGAGCGCACGCGCTCGCGCCGCGAGTGGCTCGGCATGGCGACGCGGCAGGCGCGGCTCGCGGCGCGCGCGCTGGCGCGGCGGCCGGCGTTCGCGCTGGTCGCGATCGGGACGCTGGCGCTCGGCATCGGCGCGGCGACGGCGGTGTTCAGCCTCGTGCACGGCGTCCTCCTGCGCCCGCTCCCCTTCCCCGAGCCGGAGCGGCTGCTCGCGGTCACGCACACGACGGCGATCCCCGGCGTGCCCGAGGTGCAGCAGTCGGACGCGGGCTTCCTGCTCTACGAGCGGCACGCGACGGTGTTCGAGCGCACGGGCGTGCACCGCTCCATCGACGTGAACCTCGTCGCGCCGTCGGGCGGCGCGATGCAGGCCGAGCGGCTGGTCGCGGCGGGCGTCAGCGCGGGCCTCTTCCCCACGCTGCGCGCGACGGCGCTGCAGGGGCGCACCTTCGTCGCCGGCGAGGACCGGCGCGGCGCACGGCCGGTGGTGGTGCTCTCGGAGGGGCTGTGGCGGCGGCGCTTCGGCGGCGACCCGTCGGTCGTGGGCCGTCAGGTCCTCGTGGACGGCGCGCCGCGCGAGGTCGTCGGCATCATGCCCGCGCGCTTCCAGTATCCGACCGCGGGCACGCAGCTCTGGTATCCGCTCCCGTTCGACGCCGCGACGGCGTCGCCGGGCAGCTTCAACTACACGCAGGTCGCGCGGCTGAAGCCGGGCGTCACGCCCGAGCGCGCGGCCGCGGAGCTCGCGCGCCTCCTGCCGCGCGTGATCGACGAGTTCCCGGGCGACATCCCGCCCGCGATGTTCGCGCAGGCGCGGCTGGCGCCCGCGCTCGCGCCGCTGCGCGACGCGATGGTCGGCCGCGTGCGCGGGCTGCTCTGGGTGCTGCTGGGCGGCGCGGGGCTGGTGCTGCTGATCGCCTGCGCGAACGTCGCCAGCCTGTTCCTCGGGCGCGCCGAGGAGGGCCAGTGCGAGCTCGCGGTGCGCAGCGCGCTCGGCGCGGGACGCTCGGCGGCCGCGCAGTACCTGGCCGAGGCGGCGGTGGTGGGCCTGCTGGGCAGCGCGGGCGGCGTCGCGCTGGCGGTGCTCGGCGTGCGCCTGCTGCGCGCGCTGCCGAGCGGCGTCGACCTGCCGCGGTTGAGCGAGGTGGGCGTCGACGGACCGGTGCTGCTGTTCGCGCTGGGCGCGGCGGCGTTCGCGACGCTGGCGGCGA
>CBHYLO010000441.1:0-4411 GCA_966128675.1 uncultured bacterium
GACGAGAAGGCGATCGAGAAGTCGGTAGCCGCGCTGGAGACGCTGGTCGCCGCGCAGCAGCTGCGGAGCCGGGACCTCGCGGTCGCGATCCAGCTGGAGCAGCAGGCGCGCGCGGAGCTGGAGCGCGGCAACGTCTCGCTGGATCGACGAGCGGTCCTCGTGGAGCGGCTGAACCGCTTGGAGGACGTCCGCGGCACTGCGGCCCTGCAGGAGATGGAGGCGCGCGCGCCGAAGGTGACGGTGACGCCGGCGGCGCCTGGTTCGCGCGGCGGCGCGCCGGACGAAGCCGTCCGCGATCAGCTGAACGAGCGCGTCGCGCAGCTCGCCGGGATGGAGATCGATACGGTCCCGGTGACCGTCCCGATCGATCCGACGTTCACCATCCCGGCGGAGGTGAAGGACGCCCGCGAGCAGCTGGCGGCGATGGGCGAGCAGCTCGGGTCCTCGCTGACGACGGCGCTCGGCAACTCGCTCGAGGCGGGCTTCTCCGCGCTCGGGAGCGGCGGGTCGTTCTTCGACGCCTTCTCGGACAACCTGCTGTCCGGGTTCGGCGCGATCCTCGTGTCGCTCGGGAAGCAGGCACTCGCCGCGTCGGGCCTCATGGCCGCGATCCGTGTCGCCTTCAAGTCGATGAACCCGATCGCGATGGCGGGCGCTGGCGTCGCGCTGATCGCCCTCGGGGGGCTCATCGGCGGGGCGGGCTCGCGCGCGCTCGGCGCCGCCGGCGGTACCGGAACGGCCAGCCTCGCGGGATCCCCGGCGGACGGCGATCTGACGATCCGCTACACGATCGGCGACCCGTTCTCCGCGCGCACGTCGGATGGCCGCGCCTACTACGCCGCGTCACCGCTTGGCGCCGTGCCCACGCAGTCGCGCGAGAGCGCCGCGCCGGCGCTGCCCGACCGCGGCGCACGCATGGCCGCCGCCACGCCCGCGCCGAACAACTACCACTTCACCGTGATCGGCGACTGGGGCCCGCAGACGCAGGCGCAGATCATGGAGAACATCCGCCGCGCCGAGCGGACGGGAGCCTGAGCCGATGCCCTACGCGCCTGCGTCCCTGCAGTTCACCGACGCGGACGGCTCGGCCGCGATCACCAACGGCAAGAGCGGCCCCGGGGCACGCTTCAGCGGGTGGACGCCGATCCCGGTGACGTTCGGCGACAGCGAAGACGGCCTGGGCGACGGAGTGCTCTACACCTTCACGTTCGGCGATCGCATGGACGCGCGGTTCGCGCTGACGCAGATCCCGAACGATCAACAGCCCTTGCTGGAGCGCCTGCGCCGCCATCTCACCGCGGGCGGCATCGTGCACGTCATCACCGGCGACGTCGCGGACCGGGAGTACACCACGTGCCAGATGGTGAAGGGCGCGCCGCCGGAGCTGGAGATGACCGACCGCCAGCTGCTGGAGTGGACGGTGACGCTCACGCTCCGGAACGTCGCGCCGGATCCGCAGCCCATGCTCTGCGTCTACGCGTGAGCCGCTGATGTCCCAGACGAAGCGGGTGTACCGCCTCCGCGTGTGGAACGCGGACGGCGTCAGGGAGCTGCGGGGCGTCCCGGCGCTCCCCGAGGGGTACTCTGCCCCCGTCCAGGGGCCCGGCTCGCACCCGTACATTGCGCAGCCGCCGGAGGTGCAGGGCATGACGCTGGACCCGATCACCGGCAAGGTGATCGAGGGGGCGTCGCTCGTGCGCGTGATCGATGCCCGCGTCACGGCGCCGCCGGCGCTGCTCGCCGTGGACAGCTTCGAGGACTACGCCCAGGACCCGGACGTCATCCCGTTCACGTCGCGGTGGTCCATCGTCGGCCCCCTCGACGCGCAGGTCAGCGTCGTGGGAAGCGAATCGGCGTGGGTGAGCGAGGGGGTACGCCTCCTCAGCACGACGCTCGGCGCCGTCGCCGAGGGCGAGGCCGGGTCGGCGTACGTGGAGCTGGTGTTCACTGGCCTGCCCGCCAACACCGACGTGACGGCGCGCGTCTGGATGCGCCCCACCCTCATCGGCGGCGACTGGAGTGGCAGCGGAGGCGTCGACCCGAAATGCGGGCTGCGAGTCATCGGCGACGAGGGCACCACCGAGGACGTCTACGACCACTCGGACTTCGTGATCCTGCCCGTGCGCGGCCCGTGGCCCGCCGGCACTGGGAGCGACACGTACGAGAAGCAGCAGATCCGCGCCGCGAACCGCACGACGGCGGACGGCGAGCTGACCGTGCGGCTCGGCATCTTCGATTTCGTCGGCGGCGGCGGCATCCACCACCGGGGGTTCTTCTGGGACCTGCTCGAGATCCTGACGAACCCTGGCGGCGAGGGCCGCGTCGTCACGCGCGTGCTGACGGACGAGAACGCGCGCCAGCAGCTGCTCCACCGCCTCGCGGATCTGGCGTCGGCGTCGCTCGACGACTGCGCCCGCGACAACACGACCAACCGCTGGTACTTCCCCGACGAGATCCCCCCAGAGCTGGGCACCGCGAACCCGAACGCGGTGACGGTGCTGCATGCTGGCTTCGTCACGGGGCTCAAGCTGCCGCGCGCGCTCGTGTGGGACATCACGCTCGGGGACTCGGCGCGCCCGCGCAGCGAGGTGAAGGTCTGGCAGGGGACTCAGCTCGCGGTCGGCGCCAACTGGGACTGGTTCACCATCCCGACCTGCGTGATCGGCGGGCCGACGCGCTCGGCCTGGCCGTCCACGGCGCAGGCGCTTGCGGGCGGCGTGACGAGCTGGCGCGTGCAGGTGAACGGCGCGGTCGGGCCGCTCGTGTCGCTGCACGTTGTGGCGGCGACGGCGCCGGACGACGTCAGGCGCGCGCGCAACCTGAGCGACACGGGCGCCCTCTACCGCGAGGCACTGCGCGTCGCCGACGAACTCGCGGGCGCGTTCTACACGCCGTTCGGCGTGGTGCCGCCGGACGAGGTGGAAGCCATCCCGCTGCTCTCGCGCCCCGCCGGCTGGTTCCCGCGCCTGCGCGCGGAGCTGTACACGGCGGGTGCGACGCCGACCGGGGCGCCCTCAGGCACGCCCGTCGTGACGACGATCCCCGTGTCGGTCGACAGCGTCACGGCCACCGCCTACGGCGCCAGCTTCACCACGCCCACCGGCTCGATCACGGGCGGCGGGTCGATCGTGCTGTACTGGCCGACCGACCCCGACGCCGGGATGCCCGCGCAGCCGAGCGCAGGGACGACGTTCGACCTGCTGGTCTTCGCGCTCGACATCACCAAGCGCACGCCGCGGCTGGTGGTCGGCCACGTGACCGAGATCCTGGCCGACGCGTGGGACGCAGTCGGTGAGGCGTACGACCAGGACTCGCTCGACGCCTTCGCGACGCTCGTGCCCTGGGCGCGCGCCGCGCTTCGCTTCACCGACTACCCGACGCTCGCCGCGCTGGAATCGGACATCATCGGCGGCCCGTTCGGCGTCGGGATCGCCCGCGACACGCAGGGGCGGAAGCGCGTGTTCTCAACGCTCGTACGCCCGGTGGCGGCGACGGGCACGATCACCACGAGCGCGCTGCGCAACACCGATACGGCGGTCTTCGACATCGACGAGTCGACTGCGCTCTCGGGCGTCGACTTCAAGTTCGAGCGCTACCGCCCGTGGACGGAGCGCGACGGGGAACGTGCCGCCGACGGGTTGGTGGCCGACCCCTACACCGCGAATGGCGATGGCGCCGCGACCGGTGCGCTCGCGCCCACGCCGGGCGTCGCGCATCGGCTGACGTACACGGTGCCCGGCTTCCCGGTCAATGCCGACGGTGCGCCCGTCGATCCCGTCGCGTTCGCGAACGGGCAGGCGGTGCCGATCCTCGAGCGGCGCGGGCGAGGAGCCGTGTTCAGCGCGCTCGACGTGCTGCCGTCGGTCGACGTTCGGGTCGGTGACGAGGTGAACGTCCAGGTCGCGCACAAGCCCGGCGCGATTGTGGGCGCGGCTTCGTCCGCGCCAGCCAGGTGCTGCACGTGTCGCCGGTCCCGGGCGGCTTCCGCGTCAAGGTCGAGGAGGTGGGCGCGTCGAGCGCGACGGCGCCGGACGAGGTGACTCCGCCCTCTGCGCCAACGGTGCCGACGCCCGACCTCACGCTCACGCCCGACAGCAGCGCGCCGACGACGACGCTCGTGGTGACGCTGGCTAACGCGGCGGCGCTCGCGGCCGTGGGTGCGTTTGCGCGCCTCGAGTACGTGGTCGGCGGCGACACGGAGCCAGCGAGCGGCGCGACCACGACGACCTGGGGCGCGCTGATCCCGGCGCTGTCGTCGTCCGCCGCGATCCTCGGGCCGGTCGCCGCGGGGTCGACCGTGTGGGCGCGCGCGACGGCCATCGACGCGTTCGAGGTGGCGCTCGGTGATCCGGGCGCGTGGGAGTCGATCACGCTGGGCGCGGCCACGGACGGCGCGTCCGGGCTCGCGCAG
>CBHYLO010000442.1:0-4395 GCA_966128675.1 uncultured bacterium
GGCGGACGCAGTTCGACCTCGACAAGGCGCTCGAGCGCGAGCACATCCTGGAAGGTCTGAAGATCGCCGTCGACAACATCGACGAGGTGATCAAGATCATCCGCGCCGCGCCCGACACGCCGACGGCCAGCGGGCAGCTGCAGCGCCGGTTCAAGCTCTCCGAGCGGCAGGCCGAGGCGATCCTGAACATGCGCCTCGCCAAGCTCACGGGCCTGGAGATCGACAAGCTGGAGGAGGAGCTCCGCGAGGTGCGCGCGATGATCGCGGACCTGAAGGAGATCCTCAACAGCCGGCCGCGCCGGATGCAGATCATGAAGGACGAGCTGGCGGAGGTGGTCGCGAAGTACGGCGACGACCGCCGCAGCGAGATCACGTCCGACGAGGGCGAGTTCACGATCGAGGACCTGATCGCCGAGGAGGACATGGTCGTGACCATCTCCCACTCGGGCTACATCAAGCGCACGCCGGTGACGACGTACCGCAAGCAGCGGCGCGGCGGGCGCGGGCTGTCGGGCCAGGACCTGAAGGACACCGACTTCATCGAGCGGCTCTTCATCGCGAGCACGCACGACTACATCATGATCTTCACGGACGACGGCCGGGTGTTCTGGCTGAAGGTCCACGAGATCCCGGCGGCAGGCCGCGCGACGCGCGGCAAGCCGATCGTGAACCTGATCAACGTGTCGCCCGACACGGGGATCCGGTCGATGGTGGCGGTGCGCGAGTTCCGCGAGGACCAGTACCTGTTCTTCTGCACGCGCAACGGCACGGTCAAGAAGACGCAGCTCAGCGAGTACGGGAACGTCCGCGCGACGGGCATCAAGGCGATCAAGATCGAGAAGGACGACGCCCTGATCGACGTCCAGATCACCAGCGGCACGAACGACGTGGTGCTGGCGACCAAGCACGGCCTGTCGATCCGCTTCCCGGAGTCGCAGGTGCGCGACATGGGCCGCGACACGACGGGCGTGAAGGGCGTGGACCTGCGCCCGGACGACAAGGTCGTGAGCATGGTCGTCGTGCGCCGCATCGACGCGACGCTGCTGCTCGTCACCGAGAAGGGGATGGGCAAGGTGACCGACCTGACCGAGTACCGCGTGCAGGGCCGCGGCGGCAAGGGCATCATCACCGGCAAGCTCTCCGACAAGACGGGCGGGCTGGTGGCGCTGATGGAGGTCGTGCAGGACGACGAGATCATGCTGATCACCAAGAACGGCGTGATCATCCGCTCGGCCGTCAACGAGGTGCGCAACACCGGCCGTAACGCGCAGGGCGTGAAGCTGGTGAACTTGGACGCCAAGGACTTCGTCTGCGCCGTGGCCCGCGTGGTCTCGGAGAAGGACGAGAACGCCGAGGGGCTGGAGGCCGACGACGCGGCCGCCGGCGACAACGGGGACAACGGCGACGGCGCCGAGGGGTCGGACGCGGCGGAGTGAGCCCGTCCGGCGCGAGGCGCCACGCAGTCACGACGGCCTCCCGGCAGCTGCCGGGGGGCCGTCGTCGCATGCGGCCGCCGTCCGCCCACCCTGCTGTGGCCGTTTCCTGCGGTACGAGTGGTGCGAAGGGCGGCCGCGCGATTTGGCTCGCGCCCTCGCGAGCCGCTACATTCGGCGGTGCGGGGCCAAAGCGGCCTGAGCCATAAAGCCCGCGCGCCTCCACCCGCCGCCGCCCGTCGATGACCACCTCCGCGACACCGCTCGTCACGCTGGACGCCCTCCGCGCGGCCGCCGCCGCGCTGCGCGGCGTGGCCGTGCGCACGCCGCTGCTGCCGGCCGACGACGTGGTGCCGCCGACGCCGGGCGGCCGCGTCTGGGTGAAGCCCGAGATGCTGCAGCGCGGCGGCGCCTTCAAGCTGCGCGGCGCCTACACCTTCCTGGCCGAGCTGCCGCCGGCGGTGCGCGCCCGCGGCGTGGTCGCGCCGTCGTCGGGGAACCACGCGCAGGCGGTGGCGCTGGCCGCGCGCCTGTTCGGCGTCCCGGCCACCGTCGTCATGCCGACCACGGTCACGCCGGCCAAGCGCGCGGGCGCCGAGCGCTTGGGCGCGCGCATCGAGCTGGCGGGGACGACGACCGCGGACCGCATGGGCCGCGCGATGGAGCTGGTGCGCGAGTCGGGCGCGGTGCTGGTGCCCCCGTACGACCACCCGACGATCATCGCGGGGCAGGGGACGGCGGGGCTGGAGCTGATGGAGGACCTGCCGACGGTGAAGCTGGTGCTGGTGCCGGTGGGCGGCGGAGGGCTGAGCGCGGGCGTGGCGACGGCGGTGAAGCTGCTCTCGCCGGGGACGCGCGTGGTGGGCGTGGAGCCCGCGGGCGCGCCCAAGCTGACGCGCGCGCGCGCCGAGGGGCGGCCGGTGCACATCGGGCAGACGCAGGGGCTGGCCGACGGGCTGCTGGCGGTGGAGGTGGGCACCGCGCCCTTCGCGCACCACCAGGCCTACGTCGACGACGTGGTGGTGGTGGACGACGCCGCGCTGGCGCCGGCGATGCGCGCGCTGCTGGACCGCATGAAGCTCGTCGCGGAGCCGAGCGGCGCGATCACCCTGGCGGCGCTGCGCGAGGGGCTGGTGGCGCCCGCCGCCGATGGCGACACGGTGTGCGTGCTGAGCGGGGGCAACATCGAGTGGCCGGGTCTGTGCAGCGTGCTCGGGGCGCCGGACGGCTCCGGCGCGCCTGCGGCTCCCGGCCGCTGACCGACGCCCGCGCCCGGACCGAACGCCCCATGCCCGGAGCGGCCACGATGAGCGCGCGCATCCTGATCGCGGACGACGATCCGGCGGTCGTCGAGAGCGTGTCGTGGGTGCTGGAGGAGCACGGCTACGAGGTGACCGCCGTGCCCGGCGCGACCGCGCTGCTGGAGCTGCTGGGCAGCGGCGAGGAGCGTCCGCCCGACCTGCTGCTGCTCGACATCTTCATGCCCGACGGCGACGGCGTGCAGCTGCTGGAGCGGATCAAGCGCGAGCCGCGGTGGCGCGACGTCCCGGTGCTGATGCTCTCCTCCGCGCCCGTGGAGGAGGCGACGGTGCGCTCGCTCGGCCTCGGCGCCGCGGACTACGTGCGCAAGCCGTTCCGGGTGAAGGAACTGGTGGCGCGCATCCAGGCGCAGCTGCGCGTGGGCGCGGTGCTCCGCACGCAGCGCGACACGCTGCGCCGCACGCAGGAGGAGCTGGAGCGCGCCCGCGCCGACGCCGAGAACCGCCGCAAGCTGGTGGACATCCTGCACGAGGTCACGGGCGACCTCGCGGCGGACGAGGTCTACCACCTGCTCGCGCGCCGCGTGGCGCGCGCGCTCAGCGTGTCGCACTGCGCGGTGATCCTCACGGGGCCGCACCACGAGGTGGGCGTGGTGGCGACGGCGTTCGAGAACCCGAAGCTGCAGAAGGGGCAGATCGCGATCGGCGACTATCCCGAGGTGCGGCAGGCGTTCGACACGCGCGAGCCGGTGCTGCTGGAGGACGTCGCGTCGTCCGCGCTGTACGAGGGGCGCGCGGTGGTGGGGCTGGACGGCACGGAGGTGCCCGTGCGCAGCGCGATGGCGCTGCCGTTCGCGATCGACCCGGCGCAGCGCGGCGTGTTCCTGCTGCGCCGCACGCGCGAGCAGCCGCCGCTGACGCCCGAGGACGTGGCGTTCGCGGAGGCGGTGATCGGCGCCGCGGTGGCGGTGGTGCAGCGCGCGCAGGTGATCGAGACCACGCGCGCCGACAACGCGCGCCTGGAGCACCTGGCGACGACGGACTCGCTGACGCGCCTCCTCAACCGGCGCGCGCTGACGGAGCGGCTGACGACGGAGATGGAGCGCGCGCTGCGCTACGACACGTCGGTGGCGCTGCTGCTGCTGGACCTCGACCACTTCAAGCGCGTCAACGACACGCACGGCCACCTGGTGGGCGACGCGGTGCTGCGCGCAGTGTCGGAGCTGCTGATGACCGCGGCGCGCAGCAGCGACATGGTGGGGCGCTACGGCGGCGAGGAGTTCCTCATCGTGCTGCCGGAGACCGACGACGACGGCGCGGTGGTGTTCGCGGAGCGCATCCGCGAGCGCGTGGAGGCGTTCGCGTTCCGCCCCTGGGACGACGAGCGCGAGCTGCGCATGACGGCGAGCATCGGCGTGGCGACCTTCCCCGCGGCCCGCATCGAGAGCGTCGAGGACCTGTTCGCCCGCGCCGACGCGGCGCTGTACCGGGCGAAGGCGGACGGCCGGAACCGGGTCCGTCTCTAGGCTGTCGCTCCCACGCGCTGCATTGCGGGCTGCGGGTCTGAACGACGAACGGATCAGGCAGGATGACAGGACGAGCCCGAGGCGGCGCGGGGGGCGGGGGTCCGAGCGCCGGGGGGGCGCCGGCAGGGGGGGCGGTGGACGGGCCGTGGGGCGTGGCGGGCGGGGGGGCGGCGGGCC
>CBHYLO010000443.1:0-4394 GCA_966128675.1 uncultured bacterium
GGCGGGCGCGGCGGCCTTCGCCTTCGCCGCCGAGTCGGCGGCGGCCGTCGTCGTGGTGTCCTTCGGGGTCGTCGCGCCGGTGGTCGCGCCGCCGGCCGTGGCGTCCTGCGCGTGCAGGGGCGCGCCCGCGAGCGCGGCGCCGAGGAGCAGAAGGGAAGTGGAAGTGCGCATGGTCGTCCTCGGCGGGTGATGGGGGCGGCGGTGGCAGCATCGGGCGCCGGATGCCGCGCGGTCCCGTGAGCTCGCCCCCAAGTTCGGCCGCCATGCGGCGCCCGGCAGTCGGGAAGTGCGCTCGCCTTTCCGGGGGGAGTCGCGCGCGGCCGTGTGGGGAGATCCCCTTCACGCCCGCGGCGCGCGGTGCAGGGCGACGCTCGCGGCGCCCGCACGCGCGCCGCCACGACCCACGCCGCCGCCACGGCCAGGAACGCGAGGCCGAGGAGGAGGTAGGCGTCCGGCGCGAGGAGCAGCGCCAGCAGCACCGCCGCCGGCACCGGCAGCAGCACCGGCCACCACGCGCGCAGTGCCGGCAGGCTCGCCAGCACTAGGCCCAGCGCGGTGAACGCCGCGGCCGCCGCCGTCCCGTCGCCGGTGCCCCAGAGCACGGCGACCGCCAGCAGCGTGGGCGGCACGACGCGCACCGACGCGCGCCGCGTGCGCAGCAGCAGGACGAGCGTCCCCGCCACCGCCGCCGCGAAGCCGGTGCCCGCGAGGGCGAGCAGCAGCGGCGGCGTCGCGCGTCCCTCCGCGCGGTCGCGGATGCCGAGCAGCATCCGCCGCTCCATCACGAAGTGCACGGGCCCGAAGGCGAGGCGCGAGACGACCGGTCCCCACCACGTCTCGTCGCGGTAGCGGGTGCGCACGATCACGCGCGACGCCGCGATGCCCGCCGGCTCGACGACGAACGTGCCCCAGCCGCGCAGCACGAACCACCGGCCGGGCTCCACCGCCTCCACCCGCCATCCCGGCATCCGCTCCAGGGCGCCGCCCATGTAGCCGGGCGGCACCGCGCGCACCACGTCGCCCGCGCGCAGCGTCTGCCATTCCGGATGCACCTGGTCCGCGTTGTGGATGCGCGCGCCGACGAGGTTCTCCAGCCAGTCGTAGCTGTAGAAGCCCGCGCGGTCCTCGCCGATCTGCACGAGCCAGCGCCACGTCTCCGCGGCGGGCGCGCGCACCGCGATCGCGCGCGTCGACTGGTCGGTGGCGGCGGGCACCAGCGCGTCGCCCGGCAGCGGCCGCGCGCGCTCCTCCGGCGTCGCGCCCCAGCCCAGCATCAAGGGCCACAGCGCGACCAGGTACACGATCAGCAGCGCGACCAGCGCGAGCGGGACGATCCAGCGCAGCGCTGCGGGGATCGCGGCGCGCGGCGCGGCGCCCACGACGATGGAGCGACCGGACATGCGGACCTCCTCGGCGGCCGTCGCGGCCGCCCGGGCGTCACGGCGCGGTGGGGAGGCGCGCCGGGCGGATCACGTCGGCCACCAGCACGCCGGCCGCGCGGCGGCGCGCGGCGCGCACCAGCGAGTCCAGCACCGCCGCGTCCACGCGCAGCGTGTCGGCGCCGGCATCCGCGAGCGCGCGCAGCGCGTCGGCGCGCGCGCTGGCCCCGCGCACCGCGTAGACGTCGGGGTACGCCCACAGCGTGTCGCGGCGCACCTCGGCCAGCTCGTAGCGCACGGTCACCGGCACGGGCCACCGCACGCCGACGGTGCGCGTGCGCGTGGAGTCGGCGAGCAGCGAGTCGACGGTGGCGTCGGCGACGCCGGGCGCCGCGCGGCGCAGCACGCGCCGCGCGAGCGCGATCGCGTCGGCGTTCGCCATCCGCACGCAGGCGTGCGACGCCGCGCTGCCGAGGCTTCCCTCCAGCGGCGTGCCGTGCACGAACACCAGGTCCGTGAGGCGCAGCTTCACACGCCCCATCGGGTTGTCGGGCCCCGGCCCCTGCGGGCGCTCGTCGCGCGCCCAGTCGCTCGCCGGCGGCACCCAGCCGGGATTCCACGTTACCTCGCTGATGGCGAAGCTGCCGCGTGGCGTGGGATACCGCCGGAGGCCGATCGCGACCCCGTACGACCAGGTCGAGTCGCCGTCGCGCACGTCCAGCCGGTACGCCGGCAGGTTGATGCTGATCGCGAGCGGCGGCGGCTGCGCCGCGTGGCGCGCGACGCCCGCGCCCAGCGCCGTGATCGCGAGCGCCGCGAGCTGGCGGGCCGCATGGGCGTGGCGCATCGGCCCGTCAGTCAAGGAAGGTGAGCACGACCTGGCTCGTCGCGCCGTCGACCAGCAGCGTGCGGTCGCGCCGGTCGTCGGCGGCGACGATCTCGATCGCGCGCACGTCGGCGACCGCGTGCGTCAGGTGGCCCGCGTCCGCGGCGTCCTCGCCCAGCATGACCGAGAGCCGGCCGCCGCCGGGGCCGTGCGGATCGAACGCCGCGCCGTGGAAGCGGTAGCGCGCCGCCTCCACCACGAAGCCGCGCTGCTCCGCGTCCGTCACCTCGAGGCGCGCGCGCCGGCACAGGTTGCGGCGCGTGAACGCGTCCAGTGCGCCGGGCCAGTCCGCCACGCGCTCCAGCGTGACCTGTCCGGCCACGCGCAGCTCCAGCCGCACGCGCTCCGCGGCGGCGGGCGTGGGCGCGACTAGCACCGACGTGCGCGCCTGCCGCAGCACCGCGGTCGCGACGCTGCCGACGAACAGCCGCTCCATCCACCCCGGCCCGTGCGTGCCGACCGCCACCAGCTCGGCGCCCGTCGCGGCGGCGGCCGTGCGCAGCGCGTCCACCACCTTCACGCCGCCGCCGAACTCGCGCGTCTCCAGCAGCACGCCCGGCGGCACGTACGGGCGCAGCAGGTCGAGCACCCGCGCCATCATCGCGGCGACGCTCGCGTCGTGCTCGCGCGCCCATCCGGCCTGCAGCCCGGGCGTGGTCTCGAGCAGCGACTTCACGTGCACGAGCGTCAGCAGCCCGGGCACCTCGGCGCCGTCGTCCGGCTCCAGCAGCGCGAGCGCGACGCGCGCGGCGTGCAGGCTCGCGGCGCCGAAGTCCATCCCCACCACGGCGCGGCGCATCGGGCCGTGCGCGTCGGGGGCGACCGCGAGCACGGGCGTGCTCGCGTGCCGCACCGCCTGCACCGAGACCTCCTCGCCCAGCAGGCGGTCCAGCGCGCCGTGTCCGCCCGTGCCGACGACGATGAGCCCCGCGCGGCGGTCGCGCGCGGTCTCGGCGATCACGCGGCCCGGCGCGCCGTAGCGGAGCTCGACGTGCCAGCGGTCGCGCGCGCCCAGCACCGGCTCCAGCCGCTCGCTGACGCGCGCGTGCACCTCGGCGCGACGCTCGCGCTCGAAGTCCGGCGGCAGCACGGGCGCGTCGAAGCCCGCGTCGTACACGGGCAGCGGCTCCAGCACGCTGAGCACCTCGACGCGCGTGCCCAGGCGGCCGGCGATCGCCCGTGCGGCCAGCGCGGTCGCGTCGGTGCGCGCGCGGCCGTCGCTCGCGAGGAGCACGGGCCCATGGATGACGCGCTCCCGGGGCGCCGCGTGCGGCGCCGTGAACGCGAGGGGCGTGGTCGTCGTGGACATGGTCAGGTCCTCGGTGTGGCCGTCGCGTGCTCCGGCGGTGGCACGACGAGCAGCGCGCGTGCGCCGTCCGTCGCGAGCTCGGTGGTGACGCTGCCGAGCAGCAGCCGGTCGATCAGCGAGTGGCGGCGCCGGCCGACGGCGATCAGGTCGGCGCCGCGCTCGTCGGCGACGGCGCGGAGCGCGTCGGCGCCGCTGCGCCCGTCGTCCCGGCCCAGCACGACGCGCTCGACGGTCACGTCGGCCGGCGCCGCGAGGTCCGCGACGGCGCGGTCGAACGCCGCGTCGACGCCGAGCTCGTACACGATCTCCTCCGCGTCGTCGTCGTCCGGCGCCGCGTCGCGGCCGACGGCCTCCGCGAACGCGAGCACCAGCCGGCCGCCGGGCGCGAGGACGTCGCGCGCCGTGCGCGCCGCCTGCGCGGCCGTGGCGCCGAAGTCCATCCCGACCACCACGCAGCGCGGCAGCCCCGCCAGCGTCGGCGTGACGCCGAGCACCGGGCACGGCGCCACGCGCATCACGTTGAGCGTCGTCGCGTCGTGGAGCATGCGGTCCACGCGCCCGTGGTGGCGCAGCCCCATGACGACGAGCGCCGCGCCCGACTCGACCGCCTGCTGCGCGATCACCGTCGCCGGCGCGCCGATGCCCACCGTCACCGGCCAGTCGATGCGCGCGCCCAGCTCGGCCCCCACCGCCATGCGCACGGTCGCCGCGTCGGGCGCGTGCACCTCGGGCCCGACGAGCGCGTCGGCGGCCGCGAGGAGCGACGGGAGCGGGAAGGGCACCGCGATCCCGGTCGTGTCGAACGCGTGGACCACGCGCG
>CBHYLO010000444.1:0-4371 GCA_966128675.1 uncultured bacterium
GAGCGCGCGGCGTTCGGGCGCGGCGTGACGTACCTGCTGCGCGCGCAGCTCCCGACCGGCTGCTTTCCGCAGGTCTTCCCGCTGCAGGGCGGCTACCACGACGCGGCGACGTTCAACGACGACGCGACGGTGAACGTGCTGCTGCTGCTGCGCGACGTCGCCGCCGGGAAGCTGGGCCCCGCCGACGACGCGACGCGCGCGCAGGCCGCCGCGGCCGTCGCCCGCGGGGTGGACTGCATCGTGTCCAGCCAGGTCGTCGTGGACGGCGTGCGCACCGCGTGGGGGCAGCAGCACGACCCGATCACCCTCGCGCCCATCGCCGCGCGCAGCTACGAGCTGGTGGGGCTGAGCGGGAAGGAGAGCGCGAACCTGCTCGACTTCCTGCTCGCGATCCCCGAGCCCGACGCACGCGTGCAGGCCGCCGCGCACGCGGCCGCGGCGTGGTTCCGGAGGACCGCGCTGCGCGACATCCGCTACGACTACCAGACCGGCCTGCGCGCGGAGCCGGGCGCGGGCCCGGTGTGGGCGCGGCTCGCGGAGCTGGGCACCGACCGCGCGATCTTCAGCAACCGCGACGGCGTGAAGCTCTACGACTGGAACCAGCTCACCGACCGCCGCTCGGGCTACGCGTGGTACAGCTACGAGCCCGCGAGCGCGCTGCGCCGCTACGAGAAGTGGGCGCGCGCGCATCCGGCCCCGGGCACCGCGCCGGCGACGCCGGCGACGCCCGCGCCGCGCGTCACCAAGCAGCAGTCGCCGGCCGCGCGCTGAGCACATCTCCGCGACGAGATCCCCGCGAGACCTTCCGTATGTCCGCATCGCACCCCTCCCGCCGCGACTTCGCGCGGCAGACGCTCCTCGGCGCCGGCGCGCTGCTCGCCGCGCCGTCGCTGCTGCTCGGCTGCCGTTCGGCCCCGCGCGCGGCCCGGGCGTCGGGCGCCGCGGGCTGGGACCTCGTGCCGGAGATCCTCGGGCGCATCGTGCCGCCGACGTTCCCCGAGCGCCGCTTCGACATCCGCACGTACGGCGCGGTGGGCGACGGCACGACCGACTGCACGCAGGCGTTCGCGCGCGCCGTCGAGGCGTGCCGCGCCGCGGGCGGCGGGCGCGTGATGGTGCCGCCGGGCCGCTGGCTCACGGGGCCGATCCGCCTGCGCAGCCGCGTGAACCTGCACGTGATGAAGGACGCGACCGTCGCGTTCAGCCAGGATCCGCGCGCGTACCTCCCCGCCGTGCCGACGCGGTGGGAGGGGATGGAGCTGATGGGCTACTCGCCGCTGATCTACGCGCTCGACGAGCGCGACGTCGCGGTGACCGGCGAGGGGGTGCTGGACGGCCAGGCGGACACGACGCACTGGTGGCCGTGGAAGGGCGGCAAGGAGGATGGCTGGCGCGAGGGGATGCCGACGCAGAAGCCCGCGCGCGACCGCCTGATGGCGATGGTCGAGGCGGGGACGCCGGTCGCGCAGCGCGTCTTCGCCGACGGCAGCTACCTGCGGCCGCAGTTCATCCAGCCGTACCGCTGCCGCAACGTCCTGATCGAGGGCGTGACGATCCTCCGCTCGCCGATGTGGGAGATCCACCCGGTGCTGTGCACGAACGTCACCGTGCGCGGCGTGCGGATCGAGACGCACGGCCCCAACAACGACGGCTGCGACCCCGAGTCGTGCCGCGACGTGCTGATCGAGGACTGCCACTTCGACACCGGCGACGACTGCATCGCCATCAAGTCGGGGCGCAACGCCGACGGCCGCCGCATCGCGGTGCCGACCGAGAACGTCGTCATCCGCAACTGCCGCATGAAGGACGGCCACGGCGGCGTGACGATCGGCAGCGAGATCTCGGGCGGCGTGCGGAACGTGTTCGTCGAGCGGTGCGAGATGGACAGCCCGCACCTCGACCGCGCGCTGCGCTTCAAGAACAACGCGATGCGCGGCGGGGTGCTGGAGCACGTCTACATGCGCGACGTGACCGTGGGCACGGTCGCCGACGCGGTGCTGAGCGTGGACCTGTACTACGAGGAGGGGGAGAAGGGCCCGTTCCGCCCGGTCGTGCGCGACGTCGAGCTGCTGCGCGTCACGAGCCGGAAGAGCAAGCACGGGCTCTACATGCGCGCATACCCGAGCTCCGAGATCTCGGACGTGCGCGTGATCGACTGCCGCTTCGACGGCGTGGAGAAGGGCAACGTGACCGACGGCGTGCGCGGGCTGGTGCTGCGCAACGTGCAGGTGAACGGCCAGGCGGTGGGCGCGTGAGGGCGCGCGGCCTGCTCCTCCCCGCCCTGGCGCTCGCCGCGTCGGCCGCGTCGGCCGCGTCGCTCGCCTCCGTCGCCGGCGCGCAGGCGAAGCCGGACGTGAAGCACCTGCCGGCCTCCATCCAGCTCGGCGAGGGGAGCGCGCAGCCGAACGACGCGCCCATCGCCATCCCCGACGCGCCACCGCGCCCGCGGCCGTCGGGCAGCCGCCCGTGGTCCGCGCGCGTGGCCGAGTCGGTGATGCGCCGCAACCCGCAGGTGCACCGCCGCTGGGACTACACCGCGGGCGTGGTGCTCGGCGCGATCGAGAAGGTCGCGCTGGCGCGGCGCGACACGGCGATGCTCGGCTACGTGCAGCGGAACATGGACCGGTTCGTGAAGGCCGACGGCAGCATCGACGGCTACGAGCCGCAGGAGTACAACCTCGACCACGTCGCGCCGGGGCGCGTGCTGCTGTCGCTGCACGAGCGCACGAAGGACGCGCGCTACCGCCTGGCCGCCGACCGGCTGCGCGCGCAGCTGCGCACCCACCCGCGCACGCGCGAGGGCGGCTTCTGGCACAAGCAGGTCTACCCGCAGCAGATGTGGCTGGACGGGCTGTTCATGGCGCAGCCCTTCGCCGCGCAGTACGCGCGCACGCTCGCCACGCCGGCCGCGCGCGATTCGGCGTTCGACGACGTGGCGCGGCAGTTCCTGCTGGTGGCGCGGCACACGCGCGACCCGCGCACGAACCTCATGTACCACGGCTGGGACGCCGCGCGCGGGCAGAAGTGGGCCGACACGGCGACCGGCCTCTCGCCCAACGTCTGGGGCCGCGCGATGGGCTGGTACGTCGTCGCCGTGGTCGAGGTGCTCGACCACCTGCCGAGCAGCCATCCCGACCGCGCGGCGATCGTGCAGACGCTGCGCGACGCGGCCGACGGCATCGCGCGCGTGCAGGACCCCGTGACGGGCCTCTGGTGGGACGTGATGGACCAGCCCAACCGCGCCGGCAACTACCTGGAGGCGAGCGCCTCCAGCATGTTCGCCTACGCGCTGGCCAAGGCCGCGCGGCTCGGCTACGTCGACGCGCGCTACCGCCGCGTGGCCGAGCGCGGCTTCGACGGCCTCCTCTCCAACCTCGTGCGCGAGAACCCGGACGGCACCGTGTCGCTCATCAACGTCGTGCAGGTGTCGGGGCTCGGCGGCTCGCCGCGCAAGGACGGCTCGTACCGCGACGGCTCGTTCGGGTACTACGTCAGCGAGCCGGTCGTGACCGACGACTACAAGGGCGTCGGCCCCTTCATCCTCGCCGCGCTGGAGCTGGGCCGATGAGCGACGCACGCTTCTCCCTCGCGGGCCGCACCGCGCTCGTCACCGGCGCGAGCCGCGGGCTCGGGCAGGCGATCGCCGTCGGCCTCGCGCAGGCGGGCGCCGACGTGGTGTGCGCCAGCACGCGGCGCAGCGGCACCGACGACACGGCGGCCGCGGTGCGCGCGCTCGGGCGCCGCGCCTGGCAGCTGGAGGCCGACCACGCGGATCGCGACGCGGTGCTGGCGCTGGCCGAGGCGGCCGAGCGCGAGGCGGGCGACGTCGACGTCCTCGTGAACAACGCGGGCACCATCCGCCGGCATCCCGCGGTCGACTATCCGTTCGAGGACTGGGAGGCGGTGCTGCGCCCGAACCTGGACGCGGTGTGGGTGCTGTCGCAGCGGCTGGGGCGCGGGATGGTGGCGCGCGGGCGCGGCAAGATCGTCAACGTCGCGTCGCTGCTGTCGTTCCAGGGCGGCATCACGGTGCCCGCCTACACCGCCAGCAAGCACGCCGTCGCGGGGCTCACGAAGGCGCTCGCCAACGAGTGGGCGCGCCACGGCGTGCAGGTGAACGCGGTGGCCCCCGGCTACTTCGAGACGGACAACACCGAGCGCCTGCGCCAGGACCCGGTGCGCCTGGAGCAGATCTCGGCGCGCATCCCGGCCGCGCGCTGGGGCACGCCCGAGGACCTCGCGGGCGCCGTCGTCTTCCTCGCCTCGCCGGCCGCCGACTACGTCAACGGGCACGTGCTCGTAGTCGACGGCGGGTGGATGGCGAGATGACGGCTGCGGGCTGCGGACTGCGGATCCTTAACCCGTAGAGAA